>JAHDBF010000030.1:24797-28073 GCA_020630525.1 Saprospiraceae bacterium | reverse complement strand
TACAATGGAAAGGAGAATGCAACTCTAGCAAATGTACTACACAATATATTCTTCAACAAAATTTTAATTTTAAAGAAAAAGGAGATCATATAATTACCATCAGACAATTCTCCAGAAAAGATACTTTGCAAGGAATAAATGAATTGAGGCTTATGCTAATTGAAACAATAGATTAGCTTAATACAATTTATAGCATTAATTGTCCCACATAAAATTTATAAAAATCGTAATCTCTTCGTTAGAAATGCTCGCCATAACTATGGTTATGCCTGTGCTTTCTGCCTCAATATTTCAATTTTTATTGCTTTATCCAGTGGGACATTAATAACGATAAATTGTATAAGACAAAAAACTTTTAACTCTACATTATAAATTCTACACTAAACTTAGTATCCAGCAGCTTGCCCATCCTTACGCGACTCTGAAGCGCCAAAATATACGCCCCGTTTCTCATCATACAGAATAGCTTGATATCCACCATATGGTCCTTTGGCAAATTGTACTTTATGGCCTTTAGATATCAATCCGCGAATAGTGTTGTAGTCGATTCCGCTTTCTAGAAAAACGGTACCTCCATCCGTCATGATTTCTCCAGTTGGTTGGGAACTGCCCATATGATTTATTCTCGGAGCGTCGCCCGCCTCTTGTAAGTTCATCCCAAAATCTATTAAGTTTATAACAATCTGTGCATGTCCTTGAGGTTGCATCGCACCACCCATCAGTCCAAAGCTAACATATGGTTTTCCATCCTTAGTTATAAAAGAAGGTATGATAGTATGAAACGGTCTTTTACCTGGCGCATACGCATTGAGGTGATTTTTGTCCAATGAAAACAGTTCTCCACGATCCTGCAATATAAAACCTAAGTCAGTAGGTGTCATGCCCGAACCCATACCACGATAGTTACTTTGGATTAGTGATACCATATTGCCATCAGAATCTGCTACTGTAAGGTATATGGTTTCACCTTGATTCAATTCGCCAGCATCATATCTTTTTGCTGCTTTATCGGTAATAAGTTTGTGCCGCGCATGACTATATTCTTTTGAGATTAATGCATCTATAGGTAACTCATTAAATGCAGGATCAGAATAGTATTTTGCTCGATCTTCAAAAGCCAATTTTTTTGCTTCGACAAAATGATGAATATACTCTGTGGTGCCAAAACCCATCGCAGATATATCTTCATTTTCCAATACATTTAGTATCTGTAAAGCCGCAATTCCTTGTCCATTTGGAGGAAGCTCCCATACATCATATCCTCTATAATTTGTAGACAATGGTTCTACCCATTCGGAATGATGATTGGCCAGATCATCATAGCTTAAAAAACCACCTTGCGCTTTCATATAATCAGCAATTGCTTTCGCAATATCTCCTTTGTAAAAAGCATCTCTGCCACCTTCTGCTATCTTAGAGTAAGTTTTTGCGAGATAAGGATTTTTAAAAACATCTCCTTTCTGCGGTGCTTTACCATCAGGCATATACACTTTGCTAAAACCATCATATTTAGAAAGAAAATTAGCACTTCTATTCCAGTAATATGCGATTAGTTCTGAAACTGGAAATCCATTATTGGCATAATCTATTGCTGGTTGTAATACTTCTTTCATTGGTAGCTTACCAAATCTATTGTGCAACTCAAACCATCCATCCACTGCACCTGGTACAGAAACTGGCAATGGTCCGTATGCAGGTATTTTATCATATCCATTTTCTAAAAACCAATCCAATGTTAGACTTTTGGGAGAACGACCAGATGCATTTAATCCATAAAGTTGTTGCGAATCGTCGTCCCATACAATAGCAAATAAATCTCCGCCAATGCCATTCCCAGTAGGTTCCATTAATCCCAAGCAAGCATTTGCAGCGATGGCGGCATCAGTGGCTGTGCCTCCCTTTTTTAGAATATCAAGTGCTACCTGAGTACACAATGGTTGTGACGTAGCTGCCATACCGTTAACGGCAATTACTTCAGATCTTGTGGCATGTAGCATTCCAGTAACCCTATCTTGAGCAATGGCTACAAATCCGTATATGACTAAAGCAGCAGATGCAAATATTTTGTAATTCATGTTAATTAGAATTTAGAAAGCGAATAATATCTTCAGCACATTTTTCGGGATGTTCCTCCATAGGTGTATGACCTACACCTTGATATATGACTATTTCATCATTACTTAAATCTTTTGCAAACTTAGTTGCATCGCGTACATGTATTAATCTGTCTTTGTCTCCCCAAATGATTAATGTTGGATTTTTAATTTCTTTAATTTTATCTGAATTTGGCTCTACTAATCTTCTGGCCAAGTGTTGCACGAATGAAATATTTCCTTCCCTGTTGGTAAGTCCATAATAGAAGTCTACCAATTCATCTGAAACAAGAGATTTGTCACCAAAAGATTGTTGTATTGATTTTTTAATAATGAATTTAGAGACACCAGTTTTTGCAAAGCGGTTAAATATTTTTTTACCACCTAGTTTTATGGCACTAGCATTGGTCTCTTCTATATCGTAACCTGCTGCATTTAATAAGATCAGTTTGTCAACCAAATCAGGATATGCATATGCCATCTCCCATGACACCCATCCACCCAAAGAATTTCCTCCAACATGCAATTTTGTTAAGTTTAATTTCTTTAAAAAAGTGAGTAAGTATTCAAAGTAAATTTCATCAGCTTCTCTAGGATCATCATAAGGAAAATCAGAAAGACCAAAACCTGGCAAATCCAATGTAATAACTCTATATCCTGCACCGATTATGGCTGGTTTTATTTTTTCCCATGTATGTAAGCTTGCACCAAAGCCATGAATTAATAATATTGGTTCGCCTCGTCCATCATCTCTGTAATGTAATTTTGAATTGCCAATAGTCATAAACTTTGATGTACTATTAGTTGCAAATCTTTCTTGGGCTTCTTCTTTGGATATGATGTGCTTTCCTACCTTACAAGAAGAAAAAAGAGTGAACAATAATATATAAGCACTTAAGACTAGTAGTTTATTTAAATTCATAATAATCACAAAACTTAAAATAGATATAAGAGTCAATTACGATCAATGTAAAAGTATTCAGTAATTTGCACAATAAGGTACAGAAATTAAAAATTAGTAATTGAACATAGCTACGTTTTTTCAGAAATCAGTGATTGACGCATTTAAAGGATTGTCCAAGGAGGTTTGGTATATCGCTTTAGTGCAATTGATCAATCGTATCGGAATGATGATCCTTCCGTTTTTAGCTTTGTATTTAACCCAAGATTTAAATTGGAGTAA
>JAHDBF010000030.1:0-24697 GCA_020630525.1 Saprospiraceae bacterium | reverse complement strand
TGATGATCCTTCCGTTTTTAGCTTTGTATTTAACCCAAGATTTAAATTGGAGTAAAACCCAAGCTGCAGTCGCAACTTCTTGTTTTGGTTTTGGGAATTTGGCAGGTGCCATAATTGGTGGGTGGTTAGTTGATAGATTTCCTTCATTGAAAATAATGTTTTGGTCTTTAGTTTTCGGAGGATTGTGTTTTGTGGGTTTGACATGGGTTAAGTCTTTTTATGAAATTTGTATTTGGCTTTTTATTTCCGTGACAGTTGCAGATTTGATGCGGCCCGCTGCAATGGTTGCTATTTCTAATTTTAGTGACGATACTACCGTTACTCGAGCAATATCTTTGTTAAGATTAACCATTAACTTAGGAATTGCAATCGGCCCTGCCATTGGCGGGATCTTAATTGGTATATTGGGTTATGATATAATATTCATCATCGACGGTATAACCTGTGTCGTTGCAGGACTATTTTTGTATTATATTTTCAATGGCAAATTGGGTTCTTTGAATCAAAAAGAAAAAGTATTAAAGCAAAATACGAATATAAAAACGGAGGCAGTATCCGCTTATACAGATATTTATTTTTTGGCATTTTTGTTTTGTAATTTGGCTATGCTAACCGTTTTCTTCCAATTTTTCTTTACTGTTCCACTATATCTGACAGAACACTTTTCATTGTCGGAATTTCAAATAGGTTTATATTTTGCAATAAATGGTGCGGTTATATTTATTTTTGAAATGCCAGTCATTTTTGCTTTTGAACAACGAAAGCTATTGTATAAACCTTTAATATTTGGTGTAATTATAATTGGGTTGTCATACGTTTTTTGGATGTTAAATAATTTAAGTGTTTGGCTTACAATTTTTCTTTTCAACTTGGTTCTTGGCTTAGGAGAGATTATAAGTTTTCCATTTATATCAACCTCGGCGATTTTGCGTGGAAATGAGGCTAACAAAGGAAGCTACGTGGGTACGGTAAATGCAATGTTCTCTGTTGCTTTTATTTTGGCACCTTTAATCTTTTTACCTTTTGTTGACGAGTTGGGCTATCAGTTGATTTGGATTTTGTGCATGGTTATTTCTGTTTTGGCAGGATTTGGACTTTGGATTTTGAAACCTTATTTTAAAGCACAGACCGATGGGTAAATGGTAAGCACAGTTTTCTAGATAGTCCTATTATTCCAAGAGCTACAATTTTTATATTGCTTCAACAATAAGGTACTAAAAAGTCAAAAAAAAATGACGAATCAGAATCCGATTCGCCACTTTAAAATATGTATTCTTAATTAAAAACTATTCTTCTACATTGTCTACAACTTCTTCTACAACTGCCTCTTTTTCGGGAGCAAATTTAGCTTTGATTTTATCTTCAATTTCTTTTGCTACTTCTGGATTGTCTAGGATAAAATTCTTAGCAGATTCTCTTCCTTGCGCAATTTTTGTTCCTTCGTAACTATACCACGCGCCACTCTTTTTAATGACTTCTAAGTCTGATCCAATATCTATAATCTCTCCAGCTTTAGAAATTCCTTCTCCATACATAATATCAAATTCGGCAATTCTAAACGGTGGCGCCAATTTGTTTTTAACCACTTTTACTTTTACGTGATTACCGATGATATTATTTTCTTTATCCTTTATAGAAGGTCCAGACCTTCTGATATCTAGTCTTACAGAAGCATAAAACTTCAATGCATTTCCACCAGTTGTAGTTTCTGGGTTACCGAACATAACGCCTATTTTTTCTCTCAACTGATTGATGAAAATACAGGTACATCCAGTTCTACCAATAGTTCCCGTTAACTTTCTTAATGCCTGTGACATCAATCGTGCTTGGAGTCCCATTTTACTATCACCCATTTCTCCTTCGATTTCACTTCTAGGTACTAACGCTGCTACAGAGTCAATAACAATAATGTCTATCGCTCCAGATCGGATTAAATGTTCTGCAATTTCTAGTGCTTGTTCCCCATTATCTGGTTGAGATATAAGTAAATTGTCAGTATCTACACCCAATGCTTCTGCATAGTTTTTATCAAAAGCATGTTCTGCATCGATAAACGCTGCAATACCGCCTTTTTTCTGTGCTTCTGCAATCGCATGAATAGCTAAAGTAGTTTTACCAGAAGATTCTGGCCCATATATTTCAATAACTCTACCTCTAGGAAAACCATGTATTCCTAGTGCGACATCTAATCCTAATGAACCAGTAGAAATCGCTTCTACATTGACAACTTGCTTGTCACCGAGCTTCATTACAGCACCTTTCCCGTAAGTTTTTTCTAATTTATCGACAGCTAATTTTAGAGATTTTAATTTAGCTTCTTTTTCATTTGCCATAGTCCAAGATTGTTTTTTAATTTTTCATATCAAAAGTACAGATAATATTTTATTTACCTTTAAATAAGAGAGTAGGTAAAAAATAGTTTCATTATTAATATGCAGAATTTACGATATGGTAACCCAGAATGAAAAATAATTAAAGAAAATTGATTCTTTAAAAAGAAAAATACACTAGAATTAAAAATTATGCACTTATCATTTATAAATAGTAAACACTATCTAGTCAAATACATACTTCTTTCTCTATCTAATTTTCTAAAATAAGGATCATTTAAGTCTTTTATAAATCGGATAGCTTCTCCTGTACTTTTCATCTCTGGTCCCAATTGTTTGTCTACATTAGGGAATTTATCAAATGAAAATACTGGAACTTTAATCGCATAACCTTCTAACTTGTTTTCAAACTCAAAATCTTTAATCTTGTTAACACCTAGCATTACCTTAGTGGCAATATTAAGGTATGGCACTTTATATGCTTTTGCAATAAAAGGTGTAGTACGACTTGCTCGGGGATTTGCCTCGATAACAAATACTTTTTCATCTTTAATCGCAAATTGAATATTTATTAATCCTCTGATTTGTAGCGCTTTCGCCAACCGTTTAGTGTACTCTTTCATTTGAGAAAGTACATTTTCTGATAGACTATATGGAGGCAAAACAGCAGAGCTATCGCCTGAATGTATTCCTGCAGGTTCAATATGTTCCATGATTCCCATAATACAAACTTCCTCTCCATCATAAATAGCATCAATCTCAGCTTCTTGAGCTCGTTCGAGAAATTGATCTATCAAGACACGATTATCAGGCATATGTTTAAATATACTTAATACATGTCTTTCTAGTTCATTGTCGTTTAAAACGATTCGCATTCTTTGTCCACCTAAAACATAAGAAGGTCTTACCAATACAGGATAACCCACACGATTTGCAATCTCTAAAGCATGGTCAATGTCATTAGAAGCACCATATTTTGGATATGGAATTTCTAGTTCCTTTAATAAATCAGAAAACCTTCCTCGATCTTCCGCTAAGTCCATACTATCAAAAGATGTTCCGATGATCTTAACGCCTTTTTTATGAATCATCTCAGAAAGCTTTATTGCTGTTTGTCCACCTAACTGAACAATCACACCTTCTGGTTTTTCTAGATCTATAATCTCTTCTATGTGTTCCCAATATATTGGTTCAAAATATAGCTTGTCTGCAATGTCAAAATCTGTAGAAACGGTTTCTGGATTACAATTTACCATTATAGCTTCGTATCCAGCTTCTTTGATTGCCATTACACCGTGTACACAACAATAATCAAACTCAATTCCTTGTCCTATCCTATTAGGTCCAGAACCTAGAATTAGAATTTTCTTTTTATCGCTAGGAATACTTTCGTTTTCTTCTTCAAAAGTAGAATAGAAATAAGGCGTCTTTGCTTCAAACTCAGCAGCACAAGTATCTACCATTTTATAAACTCTATTGATGCCAAGTTTTTTTCTTTGTTTAGTAACTTCAGGTTCATCAATCCTTAATATCCACGCTATTTGAGCATCCGAATACCCAGATTGCTTTAACTCAATAAAGAAATCTTTTGGGATATCTTCAGCGACATTATATTTCATCAGTTTTTCCTCTTGTTTAATGAGGTCTTTTATTTGATTTAAATACCAATGATCTATTTTTGTGAGTTTGTGGACAGTATTGATAGGTACTCCCAATCTTATTGCATCCCTAACTCTATATAATCTATCGTCACTTGCATGCTCTAGACGTGCTAAGATGTCATCAGTTTTAATCCATTCTTTTTTATCTGCACCTAGACCAGCACGATTATTTTCTTGACTTTGACAAGCTTTTTGAAGCGCTTCTTTAAATGTTCTGCCTATTGACATAACCTCACCAACAGATTTCATCTGTAATCCTAAAATGTTGTTTGCACCATAGAATTTTTCAAAATTCCATCTAGGCATTTTTACGATGACATAATCTAATGTTGGTTCAAAGAATGCTGATGTAGTTTTAGTTATTTGATTCTTAAGTTCATCAAGACCATAACCAAGAGCTAGCTTAGCAGCAATTTTAGCGATAGGGTATCCAGTAGCCTTACTAGCCAAGGCCGAAGAACGAGAAACTCTAGGATTGATTTCTATAACAATTAAATCTTCATTTTCTGGGTTTAAGGCAAATTGTACATTACATCCTCCCGCAAAATTACCTAAAGATCGCATCAACAAAATGGCCTGATTTCGCATTTCTTGAAAAGCCTTATCGGACAATGTCATCGCTGGAGCAACAGTAATACTATCTCCGGTATGAATTCCCATTGGGTCAATGTTCTCAACAGTGCAGATGATGACCACATTGTTTTTATTGTCTCTTAATAATTCTAATTCATATTCTTTCCATCCAAGCACTGCTTTATCGATAAGTACTTCGTGTACTGGAGAAGAATCGAGTCCATGTCGTAAAGCATCATCAAATTCCTCTTCTTTATGTACAAAACCACCACCAGTTCCACCAAGTGTGTATGACGGTCGTATAACCAATGGAAATCCAATCTTTTGCGCAGCTTCCTTCCCTTCTAAAAATGAATTTGCAATGAATGATGGAGCTACATCAAGACCCATCTTTATGACGTGTTGTCTAAATGCCTCCCTATTTTCTGTAAGCTCTATAGCTTCGAGATCTACACCTATCAATTTTATACCGTACTTTTCCCATACACCTTGCTTTCCCGCATCTATGGCCAAATTAAGCGCGGTCTGACCTCCCATGGTTGCCAATACGGCATCTATTTTTCTTTCTTCTAGTATCTCTACAATACTATCAACAGTAAGCGGAAGCAGATAAATATGGTCTGCGGTTACTGGATCTGTCATTATGGTTGCTGGATTCGAATTAATCAAACTTACTTCGATTCCTTCTTCTCTTAGAGAGCGAGAAGCTTGGCTACCAGAATAGTCAAATTCACAGGCTTGTCCAATAATTATAGGACCACTGCCTATGATTAATACTGATTTAATTGATCTGTCAAGAGGCATAAATATCAAGATTTGAACAAATATAGAATTTTAAGAAAACTATATATTAGGATTAGTATTACTTCTAGTTTAATTCTACTTTATGATAATTTTATGTCCTTATTAAATTCGCTTTGAAAGAAGCATTAAGTTGACTATATATTCATCAATTAATTCTTTTACTAAAGTGAAAGTGCAAAAGCAAAAAATGAAAATTTTAATTACAGATAACGTACATCCTGTTTTAATAGAGCGGCTAAATAAGGCTGGTTATACAGTTGATTACTTTCCTAATCTGCCATATGCCGATCTTCCGCAGGTTATTGGGCAATACACAGGAATTATTATTAACTCAAAAATAAAAATGACCCAAGCAATGATAGATTTGGCTACAAATCTCGAATTTATTGGAAGGTTGGGTTCTGGACTAGATATCATAGATCTTGAATATGCTGCCCAAAAACAGATTGAAGTAATTTCCACTCCTGGTGGCAACAGGAATGCAGTGGCAGAGCATGCCTTAGGAATGCTTTTAGCGCTTTCAAACAATTTGATTCTGGCGGATCAAGAAGTAAGGAAAAAAATATGGCATCGAGAAGCCAATAGAGGGTTTGAAATTAAAAATAAAACAATTGGTCTTGTCGGCTTCGGCAACACAGGTCAGTCTTTTGCAGAGAAATTGTCAGGATGGGTACATAAAGTCCTCTATTACGACAAGTATCTATTGCAAACACCTGATTCTCTATCTAATATTGAGGCTGTAAGCTTACAAGAACTTCAGGAAAGATCTGATATCATTAGTTTTCACATACCATTAAATAGTGAAACTTCAAAAATGGTCAATAGAACATTTCTGAAAAAGTGCAAACCCGGAAGTATTATTATCAATACCTCCCGCGGTGGAATCATTGAAACTCAGGATTTAATAGATGCATTAGAGGATAAAAGTATTTCTGGTGTATGCTTAGATGTATTTGAAAATGAAAAACCTGAGACTTACAGTAAGGAAGAAGAAAAATTATACGATTATCTGTTTGGACTAAAAAATACCATAGTAACACCTCACATTGCAGGGTGGACTTTCGAATCTTTGGAGAAAATTGCCAATATTATGGCAGAAAAGATCATTCATCGATCATAAATTGACATTAATAGAGTCATGAAAGAGACTTACTGAGTCCAAAGTTTTGATAGGCTTAGCTATTTTAGTAAAATTGCAGACTTTTAATCTTTTGTTAACATCTAAACAAAATCGAATATGGTAAAAAGATTTACCTTTTTGATAATCAGCTTTTTATTTATCGGCAATCTTGCTGCTCAGACTTCTTTGGAAGGAAAAGTATCAGAAGCCGATAGTGGAGAGCCAGTATTATTTGGAACTGTAGCCATTTATAAAGATGGAGTTCTAATAACAGGTACAGAGACTGACCTTGACGGAAATTATGTTTTCGCGAATATTGATCCTGGAAACTATGACATAGAGTTTAGTTATGTTGGATTTACAACTCAGCGTATTTCTGGTGTAATTGTAAAAGCTGACCAGATAAATAAAGTAGATGCTGTAATGACTCAAGGAGAAATGCTTGACGAAGTTGTTATTGTTGATTACGTCGTCCCTCTTGTAGATTTTGACAATACTACACAAGGTGGAACCGTTACTGCGGAAGAAATCAGATCATTACCTACTAAAAACATTACTGCAATTGCCGCAACATCGGCAGGTATTTCAACCGTTGATGGTGGAGATATATCCATTAGAGGCTCTAGAACTGATGGTACTTATTATTATGTAGATGGAGTAAGAGTACGTGGTGATGTCAATAATTTAGTACCTCAATCTGAAATTGATCAATTACAAATAATTATTGGTGGTATTGAGGCTAAATATGGTGATGTTACTGGTGGAGTTATTTCGATAACAACAAAAGGACCTTCAGAAAAATTTTCAGGCAATCTAGAGATAGAAACTTCGGAGTTTCTTGATCCTTACGGATACAACCTTGCAAGTGCAAGTCTTTCTGGTCCAATATTAAAAAATAAAGCCAACGAGTCAATTTTAGGATTCAGACTTTTTGGTCAAGTAAGGAGAATTGAAGATTCTGATCCAACTGCTACAGGTGTATACAGAGCTTCGGCAGAAAAAATTGCAGAACTAGAAGCAAATCCAGTAACAAGCTTAAATGGAACATTAATCCCAACTGGAGAAACATTATTAAATGATGACATTGGTGAAACTTTAAAAGCTCAACCTAATGAAACTGATTTTGATTATTCTATTAATGGAAAAATAGATGCTAGACTCGGTAAAAACGTAGATGTTTCATTATCTGGTGGATACTTTAATATTCACAATCAATTTACACCTAGTACAGCTACATCGACGGCAAGAGCATCTCAAGGTAGATGGTCATTATTAAATTGGACCAATAATCCATTCTATGACACTGAAGGTTATAGGGCTAATTTTAGATTCAGACATAAATTAGGAAAGCAGGGTTTGGCTTCTGAAGATGAAGAAGATTTCTCTATTGTAAGAAATGCTTCTTACATTATTCAAGTAGGTGTTGAAAAGAATAAGCAGAGCACTCAAGACAACAATCATGGCGAAAACCTATTTAATTATGGTTACTATGGAAATCAAGCAAGGACTTGGGAACCAGTAGCTTCATTTGTATCTGATTCTGTAATTTGGGATGGACCTGTTACAGAAATTAATGGAATTCAATTTGCACATCAAGGATACCAGCAAGTAGATGGAGAGTATACGCCAAATTTAGAGATCAACCCAACTCTAGCGAGAATTAACAATCTAAATGGTTTTGAAATTGATGAATTGAATGGTCTTTGGGGAACAGGCAACTCTGCATTGTTTTTCAATGCAGGAAGAGCTTATAATCGTTTTTTAAAGCAAGAAGAAGATAGATTTACGTTAAATGTATCTAGTGGTTTTGATCTTTTACCTGGTGGTTCTGAAAAAGGAAAGCACAATATTCAATTTGGCTTCACAGGAGAATTAAGGGTTTTAAGACAATGGACAATCGTACCGGGTGATCTTTGGGGATTAGCAAGACTGCAAGCAAACACCCATATAAGCGGAGTTGATAATACTGTGGTAATTGACACATTTATTGACCCCAACTTAGGTATTCCGTTTCCTCAATATCAAACATTTATTCAACCAGAAGAATTTGAAGATGCTAAATTCTTTAAATCAGTTAGAGAGTTAACTGAACAATCAGAAAATGAATATGTAAATGTCGATGCACTTGATCCAAATCAATTGTCTTTAGACATGTTCTCTGCAGGTGAATTGATTAACTACAGCAACATTGGATTAGATTATTATGGATATGATTACTTAGGAAACAAGCTTGACAATAGCGTTACCTTTGATGATTTCTTTGATGGTAGAGATGCAGAAGGAAGAAGAAACTTTAATGTTGCACCAATTCAACCTATTTATGGAGGTGGATACATCCAAGATAAATTTAAATACAAAGACATAATCGTAAGGGTCGGATTAAGATTAGATTATTACGATAGAAACACAAAAGTGCTTAAAGACCCTTACTCATTATATGAGATAGAGTCAGCAAGTGATTTTTATGCAAGAACAGGTCAAGAGCAACCAGCGTCAGTTGATGACAATTATAAAGTTTATGTTGCAGGAGAAGGTTCTCAATCAATCATAGGTTTTAGAGATGGGGATAACTGGTTTAATGCATCAGGAACTTCTGTAAGTGGAGGTAATATTTTATTTGGTGGAGGATTAGTTTACCCATCATACGTAAATTCAGATGCAGAAAGAGAAATCAATAGCCCAGAATTTAACCCAGATATATCTTTCGAGGATTACACACCACAGTTAAATGTGATGCCTAGGGTTGCATTCTCTTTTCCTATTACTAAAGATGCTGGATTCTTTGCACACTATGATGTTCTGGTCCAAAGACCACCATCTAATACTGGAGGAACACCTTTAGATTATTATTTCTTTGAAGTTCCACAGCGTTTTGGAACAGCAAATAGCCCAGCAAATAATCCAGACTTGAAGCCAGAAAAAACAGTTGATTATGAGGTTGGTTTCCAATCTAAAATCAGTAATTCTTCTGCAATCAAAATTTCTGCTTATTACAAAGAAAATAGAGATCAAATCCAAGCAAGATATTATACTAATGTCCCAGCACCTTTGATTACTTACCAAACTTATGGTAACATAGATTTCGGAACTGTAAAAGGATTTTCTTTTTCATACGACATGAGAAGAACAGGTAACATCCAATTCGGAGCAACATATCAATTCCAAACGGCTAATGGTTCAGGATCAGATGCAAACTCTTCTTCAGGATTAAACAGAAATGGAAATATTAGAACGCTATTCCCGCTTGATTTTGATGAAAGACATAGAATGTCTGCTACCGTCGATTACAGGTTCTCATCTGGAAAAAAATACAATGGACCAACTATTGGTTCTTTAGATATATTTGAAAACGCAGGATTGAATTTAATCCTGACTACGGTATCAGGTAGACCTTATAACCAATACAACTCGATAAGGGCTCCTTTGGATGTAGTAGGTCTACAAACCATCAATGAAGCTAGATTACCTTGGATATTTAATGTTGATGCAAGAATCGACAAGCAATTCCAAATTAAGTTTTCTAAAGAAAGCGAAAAATCACTTAATGTAAACGTGTATTTAAGAGCGGAAAACTTATTTAATACTAGAAATATTGTTGGAGTTTGGGGTACAACAGGTAGTCCTGATGATGATGGTTATATCATATCTACTTTTGGAGAAGATAGACTTGAAATTATAGAGGGAGCTGGTAGAGATGTAGATAGTTTCCTTGCTGCTTATTACTGGAGATTAAACCAGCCAGGCTTTTATGTAAGGCCTAGGAGAATTTATTTAGGAGCAGTATTCGATTTTTAATAATTAAATTGAAAAAAAAATGAAAAATATATCGATTCTATTTGTGTCCATTTTTATACTTCTTTCTGGAGTATTAAATGCACATATAAATCCTGAGACCATTGCTAAATATAAGCAAGAGGCAGAGAATCTTTCGGACGAACTAAGTCTAAGAGAAGATTGTCAGCCTTCTGAATCATCAGTGGACTTAAACATAAACAACGTAAGAGCCAGACTCCAAACAGGTGGAGATATGTGGTGGGATTTTCAAGACGGTAAATATATCGTACCAAACCCACCGATAGGTTCTAATATTCCTGAAGTTGCTTCCATTTTTGCTGGTGGTGTTTGGATCGGTGGTGAAGATCCTAACGGAAACCTTAAGTTAGCAGCAACCACATACAGAGCTGGTGGTAATACAGATTATTATGCAGGACCTATAGATCCAGATCAGGGGACAACAGATTTAGAAATTTGTAATAATTGGGATAGATTCTTTACTGTAAATGGGGTAGAGGTCAAAAAAATCATTGCAGATTATGATGTCTCTCAAATCGAGGAAGAAGAGTATCCTTGTGACTCTATTCCCGAGGGAGTAAGATATTGGCCTGGAAAAGGCAATCCTTATTTTTTAGAAAGATATCCGTTTGAGTTACCAAATACTGGACAAGGTTTAGGTTCGTTTTGGGATGATGATGGAGATGGATTGTATGATCCATGTAGAGGTGATTTTCCAATCATAGAAATAAGAGGATGTGAGCCCGAAAATAGAGAAGAAGCGAGCGAACTTGTTCCAGATCAAATGATTTTTTGGATATATAATGATGCTGGAGGAGAACACAGACTTTCAATGGGAGATAAGATTCAAATGGAAGTGCAGGTTCAATCATTTGCTTATGGCACAAACGATGAGGTGAACGATATGACCTTTTATCGTTACAAACTGATAAACAGGGCAAAAGATGATATCAGAGATTGCTATTTTGCTAAGTGGGTAGATCCAGATTTAGGATGCCCAACAGATGACTATATCGGTTGTGATGTAGGCCGAAGTTTGGCTTATGTTTATAATGAGGATCAGCTTGATGGGGACAATGGTATAAACTGTGATGGAGGTATCGCTACTTACCAAGATAAAGTTCCTTATTTGGGTATAGATTATTTTAGAGGGCCGCTTGGTCCAAAAAACTATGTAATTTCTCCAACAGGAGATACTACTTTGGTAAACCCGCCTCCAGGAGAAGCAGAATTTGATGTTCTTGAGGAGTTAGGTATGAGTTCCTTTGTATATACTAACAGAGGAGATATAAGTCCAGAACCTCAGACAAGTGATCCAAATCTTGCTATTGAGTTTTATAGATTATTACAAGGACAATGGATAGATGGCACTGCTATAACTGCTGGTGGTTCAGGATTTAATCCAGGAAGTGTAGATTCTATAAGGTACGTATTCCCAGGTGATCCAGATGATCCAGATTCTTGGAGCATGTGTAGTGAAAGTTTACCTTTCGGAGATAGGAGGACGATCCAAGCTTCAGGTCCATTTTTATTAAAGCCAGCTGCAGTAAATGAATTGATAGTTGGTGTTGTATGGGTTCCAGACGTGGAGTATCCATGCCCATCTATAGAAAGATTACAAAGTGCAGATGACCTTGCTCAAGCATTGTTTGATAACTGTTTTGATATTATTGATGGTCCAGACGCGCCAGACATTTGTCCTATAGAGTTAGATAGAGAAATTATTCTTGTATTATCAAATGATTCTGTTCAGTCTAACAATAAGTTTGAAGAATACTCAGAAAATGACATTCTTGCCAGTGAAAATATTGTAGGTGATGATAGATTATATTTTTTCGAAGGATATAAAATATATCAATTGGCCAATGCATTAGTTACTCCACAAGAATTCGATGATATCGAAAAAGCAAGACAAATACGACAAGTAGATGTAAAAAATGGTGTCGGAGAAATATATAATTGGTCTTCTGAAATAGATCCAAATCCAGCTTCTGGAGGTCAAGTATGGTCTTTTGAAAGAGTAGCAGATGGAGGTGACAATGGAATTGCACATACATTTAGAGTTACAACGGATGCTTTCGCGAGTGGTGACAATAGACTAGTTAATCATAAAACGTATTATTTTACTGCCTTAGCTTATGGATATAATAATTATGAAACATTTGATCCGACTTTAGGCGAAGGTCAGCGGACTCCATACTTGGAAGGTAGAAATAATGTTGAAACCTACGCAGTTACGCCTCGACCAATAGTTTATGAAACATTAAATGCACAATACGGAGATGGTGCGGTAATTACACGTATAGATGGAGTGGGTGTCGGAGGTAATTTCCTTGACATGGATGAATCTATGAATGAAAAAATTCTAGACGGTTCATTTGATGGAAGAATTCTATATAAAGATGGAGCTGGACCAATCGCAGTTAAAGTATATGATCCACTAGAAGTAAAAGATGGTAAGTACACACTAGAAATTATTGGTGAGAATGTAGGAGGAGAATTATGTGCATTAAAAAATGGAGCTACATGGAGAATGACTGATCTACAAACTGGAGCAGTTACAGAGTCAGAACAATCTATCGATGTTTT
Source organism: Saprospiraceae bacterium (assembly GCA_020630525.1). GTDB lineage: Bacteria > Bacteroidota > Bacteroidia > Chitinophagales > Saprospiraceae > JAHDBF01. The sequence continues at coordinate 11,828 of JAHDBF010000030.1, read as the reverse complement.
AAACGAGCAATTATTGCCTCAATATGGATTCTCACTGTCAATCGAGCAATCTAGCGAGCCTGGCGATAATGTCAATAACAATGGATTAATCGATATCGTAGCAGAGTATGAAGATGCATCGGGAAGTGCTTGGTATGGCGCAGTACAAGATGATGCAAGGAATATGGAAGTTCCTTCATTTATTTCTAGTGCATTCAACTTCTTAAAAACCAACCCTGGTGAAGTAGATAACGATTTTGATTTATCGCAATCTTACAGCAGTAGTCTTCAGAATTCATTGTTTTACCCATTTTATCTAACTTCTGGCGATCCTTCAGATAATGCTAACTTGCCATTCTTTATTACTCCAGCATGGAAAGATGCCAGTAGACATGGATTTATCAGAAATGGTAATGGACTAAAAAACCTGAATAATGTAGATATCATTTTTACTAGCGATAAATCTAAATGGTCTAGATGTATAGTTGTAGAAACTGCAAACGAAGATTATCAGTTGAACTTGAGTCAATCAACTGGAGAACAAACAATTGGTGGTGCTAAAATGCTTGACCTAAGAGAAAGTCCTTCTGTAGATAAAGATGGAAATCCTGATGGAGAGGGTAATGGATTGAGTTGGTTCCCAGGTTATGCTGTTGATGTGGAGACAGGAAAAAGATTAAATATTTTCTTTGGAGAAAATTCATTATTTAATGAATCAATTGCAGAAAATCTGGACAATAATGTTGCATTAGGGACAGATATGCTTTTTAATCCAACATCACAACTTCTCGGAGGTGGATTTAATCAGCAAGACTTTAGACAATTTGTAGTCGGTGGAAATCATTTTATCTATGTAACTAGAGAAGAATATGATGGTTGTGCAGCAATTGCAGGTAAAATGTCAAGTTTATCAGGGAAAATAGATGCATTAAAAGCGGTTACATGGACTTCAATGTCAATACTACCGGCTGGACAAAGTATGCTTTCTTATGCTGATGGAGCAATACCTAATGACTTAACAGTAAAATGTAGAGTCGACAACAGATATGGACTAGAGCAAACATTTAATATTAATCTTCCGACCGGATGTAATCCAGTAGGAGAATCTCCTAAATACGAATTCGAGATTCGAAACAAGCAATCTCAAGACCTTACTTCTGAGGAGTATGAAGGCGCTTTGGCAAATATTAATGTGGTACCGAATCCTTATTATGGTTACTCTTCTTACGAGCAAGGACCAACTACAAAATTTGTTAAAATCACAAATTTACCTGATAGAGCAAATGTGACGATTTTCTCATTAGATGGGAAGTTTATTAGACAGTTTAGAAGAGACTTAAGCCCAACGGTAAAAAGTGGACCTAATCCTGGTACATTAAGTAGCCAAACGACACCAGATGTAACATGGGATTTAAATAACTATACTGGAATACCAGTTGCGAGTGGTGTTTATTTAATACACATCGAAGCGCAAGACCTAGGCGAAGAAAGAACCATTAAGTGGTTTGGAGTAAATAGAAAATTTGATCCATCTGGACTATAAAAAATGATTAAGGCAACGACTAGATAGTCGTTGCCAAACTTTAAATCAAAATGTATGAAACGAATTTTTTACACAACAATATTTTTAGTAACGGCAATTAGCCTATCATTTGCAGGTAATCCAGATAGACAAGGAGAAGCTGGTGCAGGTGAATTATTACTCAATCCATGGGCAAGAAGCGCAGGTCTTCATACCATGGGAACATCCTTTGTAAGTGGTGTGGAATCATTAAGATTAAACCCTGCTGGGATTGGAAGAATTTCTGGTAAGGAAATCCATGTAGGGAATACTAGACTTTATGAAGGTTCTACATTGATGTTAAACTCGGTAGGTTATGCGCAAAAATCGGGTAAAAATGGCGCTTTTGCATTCTCTATAATGCAAGTAGATTTTGGAGATATTCCAATCACTACCGAGAATCAACCAGAAGGAACAGGTGGTACTTTTTCTCCTGGATTTATTAATATGGGATTAGGCTATGCTTACACCTACGAAAACAAAATTTCTGTAGGGATGACTGTAAGGGCAATTTCAGAAACACTTCCAGATTTATCTGCTTTTGGTTTTGCAATAGATGCAGGAATCCAATATGTAAGTGGTGATGAAGACAATTTTAAATTAGGAATATCATTGAGAAATGTTGGTTCTTCTATGACTTTTAAAGGAGAAGGATTGGCAACTCAAGTTTCTAGTCCCGAAACAGAATTGGATTTTATCGCAAAATTTGATACAAGACCGCAAGGCTTCGAATTGCCTTCTGTATTGAATATAGGCATGTCATATGACTTCTATATTGCAGAAAAAATATACTTAAGAACTTTAGCAAACTTTACATCTAACGCATTCTCAAGAGACCAAATAGGTGGAGGAGTAGAACTAAATTTCAAAAATTTGGTTACTATAAGAGGTGGTTATAAGCACGAAATGGGTAGCGCAGGTACTGCACAAGAAAACATATATACTGGATTAGCTGGTGGTATATCTGTAAATGTACCATTGTCCAAGGAAAGCAGCTCAAGACTGGGCATAGATTACGCGTATAGAACTACTAGTCCTTTTAGAGGTACACACAATATTGGATTAAGATTTTCTTTTTAATTATATTTGTGTTTAAATAAGAAGTAAAATATAGTAATATATACTTATAAGCGTTCCTATCTTTATTGGTGGGAACGTTTTCGTTTTAAAATCGGTTTAGCGTTAATATTAAATTTTTTTTATTAAATCATTCTATTATGAGTGTAAGTTATATGACCCAAGAAGGGTATGACAAATTAAAAAACGAATTAGATTATCTAAAAACTACAGGTAGACAAGAAGCCGCTGCTGCCATAGCAGAAGCTCGTGAAAAGGGTGATCTTTCCGAGAATGCAGAATATGACGCTGCCAAAGATGCTCAAGGTCTTTTGGAAGCAAAGATCAACGGTATGGAAAAGGCAATGTCTAATGCAAGAATCATTGATGAAAGTCAACTAGATACAAGTAGAGTTACTGTACTATCAAAAGTCAAAATTAAAAATACAGCCACAGGAAAGGAATTTGAATACAAATTGGTTTCAGAAACAGAGGCTAATATAAGAGAGGGAAAAATATCTGTAAACTCTCCAATAGGACAAGGTCTTTTAGGTAAAGAAGTAGGCGAAATCGCCGAAGTTACCACTCCAAGAGGCACAATGAAGTTTGAGATATTAAGTATCGGTATATAATGGCAAGCATTTTTACAAAAATTATACAAGGAGAAATCCCATGTTACAAAGTGGCAGAGAACGATAAGTTCTTTGCCTTTTTAGATATAAACCCATTGTCTATCGGACACACTTTGGTGATCCCTAAAAAAGAAATAGATTATATTTTTGATCTTGATGATGAACTTTATACAGCGCTCATGCAATTCAGTAAGATCGTAGGTAAGCACATTGAATCGGTAATACCTTGCAAGCGTATAGGGATCCTAGTATTTGGTTTAGAAGTACCTCATGCACACGTACATCTGATACCAATTAACAAGTCCTCAGATATGGATATTTCTAAGAAAACGCTAAAGCTTACAAAAGAAAAGTTTGAACAGGTAGCCCAAAAGATAAACGATTCATACAAGAAATCGTTATAAAAAAGAAGAGACTGGAATTCTTTAATCCAGCCTCTAGCTATCTAAAAGGGTGTTGATACTTTATTTGATATATTCAAATATTTCTTCTTATTGAATTTCAAATTTAAGACCAACAAACCGCTTTTGTCGTTCCAAAATTGAGCTTTGCAAGATAGTTTGCAAACTCTTTATAAACACTAGGAACGCAACATAGAAAGCCTTTGAGGCTCTATAATGATTTATGTGCTCCATCACAAAACCCTGGATTCCCAGTAGCTTTGCATTGACACATACTCACTGTTTTTGTTTCTTCTGCAACAAACTTTAATGGTGTGAATGATCCACCTCTATGAGCACCATCACACCAAGGTTGTTTAGCAGATTCTCCACAAGTACAATATGCATAAGTTTTTCCTTTTTCTAAATCTACCCTGATCGGCGATTTAGCAGCTATTTTAGGTTTATCCATTTTTAGTTTTATTTTGAATTAAAAATATTTTCTTGTTGATTGATGCTTTCCTCATGGATTGCATTGATAAACTTAGTTACAAATTCAGTGCTAAGTCCATGTTTTACAGCCACATTTTTAGACTTTTCTATGATGTCGTTCCATCTCTTTTGCTGTAAGATAGTCATATTATTGTCTTTTTTATAAGCACCAATGTCTCTAGCAATTTTCATCCTATTGGACAATAGATTCATCAATTCGTCATCGACATGATCGATTTCTCTTCTCAAATATTCCAATTGACTTTGGAGTTGAGGATTGTCTTCATAGTCTTCCCTTAATACCATTTCTGTAACCATAGCACCGAAAACCTCTGGTGTTATTTGTTGTTTTGCATCACTCCATGCATTGTCAGGATCGATGTGGGTTTCTACCATTAATCCATCAAAATCTAAATCCATAGCTTTCTGCCCAACATCTTGCAAGATATCTCGTCTACCACAAATATGACTTGGATCATTGATCATAGGTATCTCAGGATTTAACCGCATAAATTCTAATGGAATTTGCCATTGAGGTCTATTTCTATAATACTTTTCTCCGAGATTCGAGAATCCTCTGTGGATTGCACCGACTTCTTTAATCCCAACTTTTTGTAATCGTTCTATTCCACCAATCCATAAAGCCAAATCAGGGTTTATCGGATTTTTTACCAATACTGGAATCTCTACACCCCTCAGCGCATCAGCAATATCTTGCACAGCAAAGGGGTTTACCGTAGTACGCGCCCCAAGCCATAAAATATCAATGCCAAACTCTAGACACATTTCAGCGTGCTTTGCATTAGCGACTTCTACCGTTGTGGGTAACCCGATTTCATCCTTTACTCTTTTCATCCAAGGTAAAGCCTTGACACCTACACCTTCAAAAGAATTTGGTCTTGTCCTTGGTTTCCAAACCCCAGCACGGAAGATATCCATCTTGCCAGTAGCTTTTAATCTTTTAGCTGTCTCTATAACTTGATCTTCAGTTTCTGCACTGCAAGGTCCAGCGATCACGATTGGCCTTTTATCTTTGGTTAACCAAGTTTCTCTTTTGTTAGATTGTGTTTCTGTCATTATTTTTTGTTTGAAGATATACCTTGTAATACTGGTTTAATTTTATTAGACGCAAGCATTATTTTTTTCATTTCAACTTGATTACCCTCTTGAATGAATTTTCTAAATGCGTTTAAATTTTCAATATATCTGTCTAATGCTTCTACAAGGTATATCGAGTTAGTATCAAATATCGGACCCCAAGTTTCCGCATTACTTTTTGCCAATCTTGCCGTACTCGCAAAACCAGTACTGGCTAGATTAAAAATCTGACTTTCGTCTTGTTCAATATCAAGAACAGTCTTACTTAATGTAAATGAACTTACATGCGAAAGATGCGACACATACGCCATGTGTTTATCATGTTCTTCTGCTGGTAAATAGTATGTCTCTAAACCTAAAAATTGGAATATCTTGATGGCCAATGCTACAGCATCAGGTGCAGATTTTTCTTTTTCGCATATGATGTTTTTCTTTCCTTTGAATAACTCCATCAATGCCGCTTCTGGTCCAGAAAATTCCGTTCCAGCAAGTGGATGTGCTGCTACAAATCTTGATCTTTTTGGATGCTCTGCTACACAGTTACATACTTTAATTTTAGTCGAGCCAGTATCAATTAATACTTGCTTATCATTCATTTTATCCAAAATCTGTGGAATCAAAGTAGTCAGAATATCTACAGGCGTTGCCAATATGATTACTTCACAAGTAGAAATAGCTTCATCCAAATCAAGAATGTTATCAACCAATCCTAATTCCATTGCTTGCTTACAATGCGATAGGTTGATGTCTACACCAGTGACTTTGATAGAGCTGATGCTTCTTATTTTTATCTCTTTAGCGATAGACCCACCAATTAATCCCAATCCTACAACTGCAACTTTCATAAAATATTCGCTTTAATTTTTGCTAATGCTTTCTCCAGTTGAGATTGATTACAGCACAGAGATATACGGATATAGGATTCTCCATTCTTTCCAAAAATAAATCCTGGAGTAATGAACACTCCAGTCCTTTCCAAGACTAAATCACTTATCTGTTCGCCATTTTTTCCTTTAGGAACTTTTGCCCATACAAACATGCCAACTTGATCTTTGTCATAATTGCAATTCAATACATCCATGATTTGAAAAACAATTTCTCTACGTAAAGTATATTCTTTATTTATAGAACGAAACCATGTTTCATCCAGGCCCAAAGCTTCTACTGCTGCGAGTTGTATTCCTTTGTACATGCCACTGTCCATATTGCTTTTAAACTTCATTACTGTCTGGATAACTTCTTGGCTTGCTGCTAAACATCCTACTCTCCATCCTGCCATATTGTAACTTTTAGATAGAGAAGTTAGTTCAACAGCACAGTCCATTGCACCTGCTATTTCTAAGATGCTCGTCGGTTTATCATTCAGAATAAAACTATACGGATTGTCATGACAAAGTAGAATATTGGATGCTTTCGCAAATGCGATTAGTTCTTTAAAAAAGCCAATGTCTGCTTTTGCACCTGTCGGCATATGTGGATAGTTTACCCACATTAATTTTATGTCTTCGGTATCTAACTTAGCCAACTCTGTTAAGTCTGGTTTCCAATTATTTTCTGAAGTGAGATTGTATTTTATAACTTCTCCACCTGCCAATTTTGTGGCACTACTGTAGCTAGGGTAACCTGGGTCTGGAATCAATACCTTATCACCAGGATTGAGAAAACTCATGGAGATATGCATGATTCCCTCCTTACTTCCTATCAGTGGCAGTATTTCTTTGCTTGGGTCTAAACTTACATTAAACCATCTTTTATACCATTCAGAAAAAGCTGTTCTTAATGGCAAAATGCCTTTATAGGATTGATATTTATTGCTCGTTTCTTCACGACTTGCTTCGTTTAATTTATCAATGACTTTTATATTAGGCAATAAGTCTGGACTGCCAATGCCTAGATTGATAATCTCTTTTCCTTGATCGGAGAGTGCATCAAGTTCTGCTAGCTTAATAGCAAAATAGTAGGTCTTAACACTAGATAATCTCTCTGCTGCTTCAATTATCATACACCAATTGTTTTTCTACACTGCTGATCATATCGTGTTTTGCATTATTATAAACACCTAATGTTTCGCATGCAATACATTGATTTTTAATTTCAGCATAGCAATTATTAAATTGATCTATGTAGTCAAATTCTAAATCCAAGTAGAAGTAATATTCTTTTGGATATCCCAATACTGGAAATGACTGCAATTTACTCATGTTAATATCAGCAGCGGATATTACTTTTAACACGTTTAGTAAGCTTCCTTTTTCGTGTTTTACTCTGATGTAGATACTGGCCTGATTTGCGTTTTTTATAACTGTTTGTTTGGTTTTACTTAATAAAAAGAATCTGGTATAATTAAAGTTATCAGTTTCAATATTAGTTTCTAATATTTCTAAACCATAAATTTTTGCAGCGATTTCACTAGCAATACATGCTACTCCTTTTACATTGTTTTCTGCAATTTCCTTGGCCGCCAAAGCAGTGTCGGGAAATTCTTTTCGATTAATGTGTTTGTGTTTATTTAAAAATTGTAAGCATTGATTTAATGCCATTGGGTGAGAAATGACTTCATTTATTTCAGCAATGTTTTGATTAGCTAGTGCCATTAACTGATGACGTATACGCAAGTAGATTTCTCCAAAAATCCAAAACTTATGTTCACGTAAGATCCTATAATTTTGCAAAATGCTTCCAGCAATAGAGTTTTCGATTGCCATAATAGCGATGTCTGCGGTGCCATTGTCAAGGCCATCTGCCAACTGATCAAAACTATCAGCAGGAATTATTTCTATATCGCGTTCTGCAAAATATTTTCGTGCTGCCTCTTCATGGAATGCGCCTTTATAGCCTTGTATCAAACACTTCATCTAATTTTTTTACATAAAAAAAGAGCCCCAAAATATTCAGGACTCTTTTTTGAAATTTATTTATTAAACTATACAAATTCTTGAGTCCTATCTGGAAAACCAGAAATAAAAACTAAAGAAGAAATATGTATATGTATTGTTCATTATCAAATCAAAAGTATGTGTTTTTGTATTATAAACTAATTTTTACCACAAAATAATTCGATTTTACATGACCATTAGACTAATGGTGATTAGCCCACATTCGATTTTACTCGTGGTTTCTTTTGGTTCAAACTTAAATGTCTTTACATATTTTAATGCTATGTTATGGTCATTTTTATTTGTTGCAGTAGTTCTTTTGGTATCAATGGTTACATCAATTACTTCGCCTTCTGGATTTACTTTTGCAGCGACAGTAATTTGTCCACTTTTTCCTGCATAAGGCGCTCTTGTTCCTCTTTCTATTATTGACCTATCTCGCTCACTCCAAAGCTTTGAACAATTTATTGGTTCTTGCCCAAATTCTTTTGGTGCGACAGTGACATCAAGGTGAGTTTCTTTTAATCCTTGGTCTTTTAACGTTCCGCACGAACTTATTGAGATTAAAAACAATAGTCCAATTATATATTTATACATGCTTACTTTTTTCTACAAAAGTACATTGAATGATCTAAGAATAAATTTATTTTCTAAAATTAATATCTGTCATCTTTTATAAAAGGTAGCTTTTCCATCTTATAAACTTCTAAACTAGGAAATCCAAAATCTTCTACGATTTTTCCAAATATTCTATAACAGCCTTTACCTCGAAAAGGATATTGCGCAAGCGAAGGTGGGAAGTGTGTAGTGTCAAAAAATTTTCCTTCTTTATCAAGCCATGTCCCAAAACTCATGTGTTTTTTATTTACGGTAGTGACATGTTTTCTCGCTACGTAGTAACCAACCACAGATACTTTGTACCCAATATATTTTGTTAATTGATTGGCAAATATTTGTCCATGATCGTCGGTTTCTAGTAAGTCAAAAGGTGAGCAAAGTGGAAAACCCAACAATTCTATTTCATCAAATGCTTGCTCCGAAGCGGACTCCTCAAGCACGGGTAATTCATATTCAGCTATGTCAGATTGAAAAAACGAACCGGTATTGTGATGCTTGATTGTAGGATTGTGGACGGCATTCTTTTCCCACATCAATTCATATTTATTTAATCCAGTAAATCGGAATGCACCTATCCGAATCAATATTTCCAATTGTTCTTTTGATATTTTGTTGCGACTGACAAAATCTTGAAAACTGTTGTAGTCTCCGTTTGTAATCCGCTCATTGATAACTTGGATTGCCAGTTTTTTTTCTAGATCTGCAATGTGTATAAACCCAATGTATATGTCATCTCCATAAATATTGGTTAAGTAAGTACTGTTATTAATACAAGGTGCTTGAATGTTTGCGCCACACATTCTTGCCTCGTGTACATACAATTCTGTATTGTAAAATCCACCGAAGTTATTGATAACCGCAACCATAAATTCTTTAGGGAAATAAGTTTTGAGGTATAAACTTTGAAACGACTCTACAGCAAAACTGGCGGAATGCGCTTTACAAAACGAGTAACCACTAAAACTGGCAATCTGCCTCCATACTTCCTCTGCCAGACTTTGCGGATATCCACGTTTTGCACAATTGACAAAATACTTTTTTCTTAACCGATCAAAGGTGTCAGAGTTTTTACGCTTGCCAGTCATGATCCGACGCAGTACATCAGATTCATCAAGACCCAACCCAGAAAAGTGATGTACAATTTTCATTACATCTTCTTGATAAACCATTACACCAAAAGTCTCTCCAAGATGCTCTTCAAATACAGGATGGATATAGGTAAAACTGTCAGGATTATGGAACCGCTGGATGTATTCACGCATCATTCCACTCTTTGCGACACCAGGTCGGATGATAGAACTGGCAGCAACCAGATGGATGTAGTTGTCACATTTTATTTTTGAGAGTAGGCCGCGCATAGCAGGAGATTCTATATAAAAACAACCGATGCATTGCCCAGATTTTAATTGTCTTTTTACTTCGGTATCTTCTTTTATCTCAGCGACATTGTGTATGTCCACAGCTTTTCCTTGGTTTTTAGCGATCAGTTTTACCGCATCTTTTATGTGTCCAAGTCCTCGTTGACTCAATACATCATATTTATGAAAACACAAATCTTCAGCACCATACATATCAAAGTGCGTAATCGGAAAACCCTTAGGCATCATCTGTAAGGCTGTATGATAATTCAGCGGCCGTTCGCTAATCAATATTCCACCTGCATGGATAGAAAGGTAGTTGGGAAAGCCTTCGATCATTTTCCCATACTTAAAAATGTGCTTAGCAAATGGGTGATGATCTTCGGTTTTATGTGGATAATCAACGATTAGGTCAATGTCTGCTTTTGGTAGTCCGACTACTTTCCCTAGTTCCCTTATTATAGATTTGCCTTTGAATGTATTGTAGGTTGCGAGTAGGGCAGTGTATTCTCTACCATATCTGTTAAAAATATATTCTACAACATCATCTCTCTCATCCCACGAAAAGTCTATGTCAAAATCTGGCGGAGATGTCCTGTGTGGATTGATAAATCGTTCAAAATATAGATCTAACTCTAGCGGATCCACATCGGTAATAAACATGTTGTATGCTACGATAGAGTTGGCACCACTGCCTCTGCCGACATGGTGATATCCTGCAGTTTGTGCATAGCGTACAATATCCCAAGTGATAAGAAAATAAGCAGCAAATCCAAGTTTTTTGATAACTGCTATCTCATTTAAGGTTCTTGTCATCGCGACCTTATTTGATTTACCATATCGGCGTATACATCCGTTGAGTGATAGCTTGGTTAGTAATTTTAGGTCGTCTTCATTAGAGCCGGTAAATGTTTTTCTATTGTTGGACATTGTGCTAGGCATGTCTATGCAGCAATTGTCGAGAATGCGTTTTGTGTTGTCAAGAATATGTGGGTATTGTGCAAATATTTTTTTTAATTCTTCTGGCGTGTAAAACTGTTCTGAAGCTTTAGCGCAATGTTTTGGATTTAGTTTTCCTAATACGATATTAAGGTCGATGCAGCGCAGTAATTTGTGCGCCTTGTAACCGTCCAAGTTTAAGTAAGTAACTGGAGCAAATACAACTAACTTTTGTGGAAAGTCTTTTAGATATGAACTGTATAGCTTGTTTACTTCGGTTGGGCGTACGCCAATGAATTCATTTTCTTTTAGGTGATGGATTCCTTTGGGAATTTTTCTGTAGATAAAGTAGCAGTTTTCTAATTCTGGTGCTTCTGTTGGAAGTTGTGTTGCGTTTAGCGAACATTCTGTAAGTAACTTAGTCAGTTCTTTCCACCCTTCTTGGTTCTTGGCAATGCCTAGATATAAGAATGCACCATCTTTTACTCCGTTTAGCGAGGAAGCTTGATCTTCTTTATGGAATTTTCTAAACTCGATGCCAAGTATAGGCTTGATATTGTTCTTTTTGCAGGCAGTGATAAATGCATAGCTACAAGAAGTATTATTTATATCGGTTAGGACCAGCCTGTTAATGCCTAATTCCACAGCTGCACGTACCAATTCCTCAGGAGACAAAGTCCCGTACTTTAAGGAGTAATAACTGTGGCAATTGAGATACATACCACAAAGTTATTTTATTTAGTCTAATATATCGACAAATAATGTCGAATAAATAGACCATTTAAATTGATTAACTTGTAGAGTTTGTACATTTCAGCTTTTACAAGTTAATTAGGGAT
>JAHDBF010000029.1:4800-28300 GCA_020630525.1 Saprospiraceae bacterium | reverse complement strand
ATGTATTAAAATTAGACGATTCAATTTATCTGAAATTGTAGATAAAAAAGGATGCTTATGTAAATCTTATTAATACATTTGCAGGCAAAAATACCATAATTATGAGGTTAATTTTGCTCATTAAATTTACATTACTTACAATCATTATAAACGCGCAAAATCCAATTTCTTTTGATACAATTGAAGTTGATGCCATGCGTATTCCATTAAAAATGCATCAAACTGGAAGAAATATTTCTGTACTTACAGCAACAGAAATAGCTTCAATAAATGCCAATTCTTTAGATGAAATTTTACAGCAAATTCCAGGAATAGAAGTGCAGTCAAGAGGAGGATTTGGCGTACAAGGGGATATATTAATGAGAGGTTCTACCTTTACTCAAGTTTTGGTCTTGATTAATGGAGTAAAAATGAATGATCCACTTACCGGACATTTTAATGGGAATATTCCAGTTGCTAAAAATGAGATTGAAAAGATAGAAATCTTACGCGGTTCAGGTTCTGCAATGTATGGCGCTGATGCCGTTGGTGGAGTAATAAATATTATCACTAAAAGTTTTTCAAATAAGAAAAATAGTCCTTCAATATCTGGTGAAATCGGATATGGTCAAAACAAATTAATCGATGGAAACATAGGAGTGACTCACTCCAGTGATAAGTTTGTTTTTGATGCAAACGTATCCATTAGTGAGTCAGATGGAGAAGAAATTCCCGCTCTGACAATTGATACTTCTACTACCTTGGAAGCATATAATACTTTTTTTGATAATAAAACGGTATCTGCATCTGTTGCCTATAAAGCTACTGAAAGAACTACAATAAAAGCACGTACGAGTTACGATCAAAGAGATTTTGCAGCGAGATATTTTTATACCACAAGTACTTTTGATAAGTCAGTAGAGTCGGTTAGTGGTTTTTTTAATCATCTTCAAATTTCTCATATTGGAAATAAAGGAGTTACTGACGTAAATTTCTCTCATAAAAAAAGTAATGATGTTTTTGTATTTAGTCCAGACTTTCCCTCTACGAATAATCATGAAATGCAATTCCTCAATTTTACAGCAAATCATCATTTGACATTGAATGAGAAAATGGGAATAAAGTTTGGTATTCAAGCAGACCAAAGGTCAATAGAAAGTAATGATCGAGGTGATCACGAAGATTTACATTTTGGTGCATATGGATTATTGGCATACACCAAAAATCAATTTAGTTTGATTACTGCAATCCGTGCCGATTATGATGATAACTATGAATTTGAATTTTCTCCTAGCGTGAATGCTGCTTATAATTTTGAAAAACTAACATTGCGAACATCGATCGGAAAAAGTATAAGAGCAGCGGATTATACCGAACGTTATGTTTCTAATAATTTAATGAATTTGACTCCAGGCAGAAGTTTAGGGAATCCAGATTTGAAGGCTGAAAAAAGTTGGTCAGCAGAATTTGGATTTGATTATAACGCTTCTAAAAATTGGCAATTAAGTAGTTCTGTATTTACTAGAGTTTCTGATCAACTCATAGATTATGTTTCTACTAATCAAGCGGATATTGGGTCAGTTAGTGAAGTAGGATCTTTACAAGAAGGTGCAGATTATTTCTTTGCAAACAATATTGCAGATGTAACTACATTAGGATTCGAAGTTTCTTCCGATCTACAAATTCCAATAGGGGAGAAAGGATTATTTTCTTGGAATGTAGGATATACATTTGTTGAAAATACTAATGAACAAGATATCATTTCTGTGTATCTATCCAATGCAACTAAGCATCTAATCAGCAATAGATTTTTATTGCGTTATGATAACATTGATTTTACTTTGAGTTCAATATTTAAACAAAGAGATCCTAGGATTGCTTCGGGAATAAATGCTAATCTAGAAGAAAATTATATTGTATTCTCTCCAAAAATTAAATATAGATTTAGTGAAGCCACTTATCTAAGTGCAGAAGCAATAAATGTATTTGACGCAGAGTACCAAAATATTCTTGGTGCTAGAATGCCAGGAAGATGGTTGAGGTTTGCATTCGGATTCAAAATGTAAAATTCAATTATCAATTTATAATTTAAAAAAAGGCTGTCTTTAGAAGACAGCCTTTTTTTATGGTATTTATTACAATGATATAAAATTGTTTTTAGATTATTTTTTCACAAAGGTTTGGCTTACTCTAAAATCTCTACCTTCTATTCTCATTACGTAAATACCACTATTCATATTTACTGTCGAGAAGTTAATAAAGTGTTCTCCAGTATTGAAAAACTCTGATCTTCGTAGCGTACGAACCTTTCTTCCGTTAATGTCGAAAATTGAAATATTTACTGATTGCCCTTTTTCAAGATAGAATCCAGCTACTGTCAAGTCATCAACAGGATTAGGACTAAGTGGATAAATTCTATTTTTATTTGAAGGTGTCACATCAGTACTTACGGTACTATCCACAAAGGAAATATCTTCATCACCTTCTTTATATTTTACATAACCAAACGGTAAGTAATACATCTCATCTGTTGTTTTTTCTCCCCAACTCACGCTTATTGGAGGATCACTTGGGTTAGAAGGATTATCAGAAGTATTGTCATAACTGGCTACTCCGTGAACAATCGATCCTGCTGGTGCAACGATATATCTATCAAACGCATAACTTCCTTGCCAGTTAAAATCCCATTCTGGTATACTGATTAGATTTACAATTTCTCCATCAGGCTTTTCTAACCACACTTGCCAATCTAATCCTAATAGATGCATATGCGGAGATATGTTGATAAGGCTAATGTCTTCTTGAATTTCGTATTGACCATGAAAACTTTTTACAGTATTCGCAGGGATTCTAAATAACTCACCGATAACATTTGGCAGAGGAACCATGATATGACCTTCTACTTCTCTTTCAATTGTTTCCTCAGTTTCATCCATAAAAAATATATTTAGAGATGATTTGTCTGTTTCATCAACAGGCCAAGGAGCATAATGAACTTGCATGACTATATCGGCACCAGCTTTTAATATTTGACCAACTCCATCAGGAAATCTAATTGGTTTTTGACCTGGTACATAACCTGGAAATTGCTTTTGGTTTAAAGTCTGAGAAACACCACCACCTGAGAAACTACCAAAACCATTGAAACCATATTCTGGAGTCGCCGCATCATTAGCAGCAGCTATTCCTTCTACATCTTCAAAAAGTAATGCATGGTGTACAATTTTTGCATTTCCTGGTCTAAATTCTATTGCCTTTATAACTTTATCCTCTGGAAAGTTTGTAGGTAGAACAAAATATCTATAGTCGTCTTTATTATTTCCTTCATGCATCCATTCTTCTTCCATTTCCAAGACCAAATCTGGGACTCCTAAAACTGAGCCATCTGGAAAATCTGGAAATTCTGGTTCTTCACTTTCTGTTCCTCTTGACATTCCAGAATCTACCCATTCTGTGATTAAATTGATTTGATCATCCGTCAAATAATTTTCTCCAAGGACAGTTGAATATGTTGGGTCAGTTTGCCATGGAGGCATTATTTTGTTTGAAGTAACATACTTTATGGTTTCTCCCCAAGCTTTGACTTCATCATAGTTTGTTAATGCCATAGGTCCGATTTCTCCCGATCTATGACACGAAGAACATTTTTGATAGATGATATCCGCAATATCACTAGAATAAGTTATTTGAGAAGTTCCTAATTCTAGCATTCCAAAAATAAATAACGGTATCAGTAGGTGTTTTGCCATATTGTTATTTTTTTATTTATTTAAATAGCACCCAATTGCTTGAGTTTCTTTTTCAATTATTTCTTCTTGGTTGTTAACTTTTTCTAAGACATTTCTTAAGTCTTTAGCAGTAACCACTTTTCTTCTTAAACCTAACTTTGCATAAGAGTTGTCTATTCGACCTCGATAAATTAAGTTTTGTAATTTTTCATCATATACTACAACTTCGGGAGCAACTGTAGCTCCATAAAATTGAGTTTCTTTTTTGTTATAATCAGTTAAATATGGAATATTGATTTTGTAATCAATTAAGAATTTATTGATCTTTTCTTCTGTAGAAGATTTATTTGGAAAATAGCAAATGTAATTGAATATCTCTTGATCAAATTCGCTATGAACATAATTTATCTCTCCTGATATATTTTGACTTATCCTACATTCGTCGAGAAGAAAAAAATTAACAGATATACTGTCTGAGTATAATTGCGCATTTATATTGTTCCAACTGAATACAAGAAATGCAATTGTCAAAAATTTCTTCATAATAAATGTTTCCCAAAATGTTTATCTATATTATTACGCATCATTATAATGCACTTTATAGTTTTTGAATTTAATTAAGGTAACTAAAATACTAACTTTTTTAAAAACTAGTTTAGACTAATTCCTAATATTCGTAAGTTCTGCTTCTAATGTTGACTTTATGTTTATCTGGTTACTAGATAAATTTCCATTTAACAAATTGTTTACTTCATAAGGATCAGAACCCAAATCATAAAATTCTTCATTTCCATTGACATCTTGAATAAGTTTGTAGCTTCCATTACTGATCGTCCAATTATTTATTGTTTCATTTTCTTTTTCTGAATATTGGAAATTTCTTATATCAATTGATTGTGATAATAGAGAATGAAAACTTTTACTATCATTGATCTCATTTATAGAAACGCCTGCCAATGAAGAAATGGTAGCAAATAAATCTGTACTTGTGATTAGGTTATTATCATTGCCAATTCTTGTCACGCCTTTTCCAGAAATAAACATTGGGACATTTATTCCACCTTGATATAAGGTACCTTTTACAGTCATATTACCGTAAGGTTCTTGAGCTACCTCGTTTGGAGTACCGTTATCTCCTATAAATATGATTATGGTATTTTCTAAATCTTCTGCTTTGATATTATTTAACAATCTTCCGATTTGAAAATCTAATGCTTCTATTGCTGCAAAATAATATGGTATTGCATCTAACCCATCGGTATATTCTGGTAAGCTTCCTTGGTTGTGCATTTCGCTAGGAGGTACATGAAAAGGAGTATGCGGCGCATTGTAAGCTAACCAGGTAAACCAAGGTTTATTTTGTTGATTTATCCAATCTATTGTTAAATCTGTAAATTTTTTAGTCGCATATTCTGTTACGATTTCTCCATTTCCATCTTCGGTCAATAACCAATTATAATAACTCTGTGCTTCGCCTCTGATAAGTCCAGCGTAATAGTCTATGCCAAATATTTCAGGATTGAAAGTACTATTGCTTCCAGATAAATGCCATTTCCCAATTATTGATGTTGCATAATTATGATTACTTTGATCGTTTATAAATTTTTGTAAACTGATTTCGGATAGATCAAGTTCATCGCCAGCCCATTTTACATTTGTTCTATAACCATATTTTCCCGTAATGATAGAAGCCCTAGTAGGAGAGCATGTTGGATAAGTCCAAAAATTATTGAACGAAAGACCGTTGTTTCGGATAGCATCAATATTTGGAGTAGTAGGTTTTAGAATTCCTTCAGAAAATCCATTAATCGCATCCTTCCCTAAATCATCTGCTATAATTAGCAATATGTTTGGTGGACTTTCACTTGATATAATTTCTCCATCATTATTACAAGCTATAGATCCTAAAATTATTATTATAAAAATAAGTTGTTTCATATTATTCAAATGGGTTACTAAATTTTTCGTCAGCTAACATTTGGTTGTCAGTCAATGTATTTAAAAATGCGATAAGTGCATCTTTTTCGGCTGGAGTGAAATTAAATTGTCCCACTTCACCTGCTGAATTAATGAGTGGAGAAATTAAGTTTGGATGGTTTTGTATTCCAGAGCTATAGTGTTCGATAACTTGCGGCAAATTTGAAAATCTCCCATCATGCATGTAGGGTGGTCGGATAGCAATATTCTTTAAAGAAGGTACTTTAAATTTTCCAATATCTCTAGGATTTCCTGTAGATTCATTTATGCCTAAATCATCAATAGATACTGCATCTAAACCATTAGTGGTAGCAAATGTTGTCGGTCCGTTTGGGTTGTTTGGGATTGGGCTCAAAAAGGCTTCGGAAGAATGACAGGAAACACAATTACCAGTTAATCCGTTGGTCAATTGTCTTGGCGAATAAAATATTCTCTTACCTTCATTTTCTAATTCTGTAAATCCTGGAAAATCAACCAACGGTGATTGCACTTCACTTCTGGCTAAATCATATTTAGATGTTGTGCTGACAAGGCTTCTTATAAATTGGGCTAAAGCTTTAGAAATTCTTTCACTAGTAACGGTGTCGTCTCCAAAAGCTTCCCTAAAAAGTGGGGAATAGTACGATTGAGTATTAACGATGTTTATAAGTTCCTGGAGCGTAAGTCCCATTTCTATTTCATCTTGGAAAGGCATTAAAACTTGTTCTTCGAGTGTACTTGCTCTTTCATCCCAGAAAAATTTTCCTTCTGCATAGTAACGTGCATTCACTATACTCATAGAATGTCTTCTTGTAAATTCTCCATTAAAACCTTCGCTAAATATATTAGGATCAGAAAATCCATGTTCGGCCTTATGGCAAGAGGCGCAAGAAACGGTCCCATTTGCACTTAGGTTTTTATCATAGAAAAGTACTCTTCCTAAAGTCGCACCTGCATCTGTGATTTGATTTTCAGCTGGTGTGTTATCAACTTCAATTGGTGCATATTGAAATTGCAATTGTTGAGGAAAACCATTGGTTGTAAAATGTGAGGGTAATTGAATATTGGAATAATTAAAATATTCTTCTGGTAAATTCAATGTTATTGAATTTTGATCTGATGCGATTTCTTCATTTTTAGCACAAGAGATGAATAGTAGTAATAAGGTTACAAAAATTAGAAAGACAATTGGTTTTTTCATTTATACTTATTTGAGTTTACTACAATTTATGATTATTGTTTTACTCAAAGGTTTAATCTAGATCCTAATAATTTTAATATTCCAACAAATGTCCAAGGCTATTTTTCTTTGTATTCAAGTATCCTTTGTTGGTATCGTTTGGAGCTATTTCTAGCGGAATTCTTTTGACTAAATTTATATCACTTTCTTCGATTGCCTTAATTTTTTCAGGATTGTTGGTCAGAAGATGTATAGATTTTATGTTTTCCAATTTTAAAATCTGAATCGCGATTTCAAATTTACGTTCGTCTATTCCAAAGCCTAAAACAACATTTGCTTCTATAGTGTCTAGACCCTCTTCTTGTTTATTGTATGCTTTTAGTTTGTTGATGATTCCTATACCTCTGCCTTCTTGTCTGAGGTATAATAAAGCTCCTTTTTCTTTCTCAATAATTTTCATGGATTGAGAAAGTTGTTCTCCACAATCACATTTATTGGAATGAAATAAATCACCAGTTAAACATTCGGAATGTATCCTAATTGTAACAGGATTATTAATATCAATTTCAGGATGTTTGATTAGAATATGAGGCATTAACTCTGATTCTGAAACTGCAAATGCACTCATTAAAAACGTACCCCAATCTGTTGGAATTTTTGCTTCTGCAAATTTTTGTAATTTCTCCAATGGCTATTTTACTTTCAATTCTTTTTTGAGATAATCCAATATTTGATTAAAATCTCCCCTAAATATTATTCCAACAGCTATCATGCTGCAAAGAAATTGAATCGCACTTTTAACACTGAGTGAATAGGGCAAATATTCCTTAATAGCAAATATGCTTATGAATGTCATAATAGGAACAACAAAAATGTCAAATAGGTTATAAGGAACCTTCATTTTATTTTGTGCTGCGAAATAAAATGCCATAGATGTACATATTCCCACTACGATTCCTGCATAAATGACTCCGATAATTCCGTATTCTTTGGCAAAAAAATGATAAAGGATCAATAGGAAAACCAAAGAAATTACTGAGAAAAAACTTATCGTTTTCGAGCTTTTAGTATAATTTAATTGCGCATTAAAGAGCAGCAAATAACTCCTGCTAAACATAAATATGGCAGCAATGGTAAAGTAGGGCATTACAGATAAAAATTCTTCATTGCTTGTAAGTAGATTCAAATTTCCACCAATTAAGAGTATACCACCTATCGTCAAAATATTTATTGAGATAAAAAATTTAACCATTAGATTAATTTCTGATTTATGCTTTTCAATTCCATTTTGAAAATGTTCGTACAGAAAAGGCCTAATTCCATTTATAACAGCATCAGCTACCAAAAGCATAATTCCACATACCACCATTAATAAAGCATATCTTCCCACATCATCGAGACTTAAATACTGTTCTAAAACGATTCTATCTCCTTTGGAGTTGAGCCAATACACTACTAAAAAAGGTATTAATGCAAGAGAATATTTTAAAGACGGTAAAATCATCGTCCAATCTGGTTTCCAAGTTATGAGCTTTCTTAAAGTGTAGAGGATGTAAAACAATGTTAAAATATAAGGAATCATAACTCCATATAAAAGACCAACAACACCTGCTCTGGCATACAGTATCAGATAGACTTGAATGAGTATTGAAAGTGCAATTTGACAAAGAATGATAATGCTTAATTTACCAAATTGTTTTGAGTTTTTAAGGAAGATGTAATAAACGGAGTTAATGGCATTTAGAATTCCAGATGCTATTACGATAGCTCCAAAAGGGTAGAAGATAACTGATGGATCATTGAATATAAAACCAAACATTGTAGGTCCTAAAACCAATGCTAATACATAAGTAATACTACCAACGACAAGTGAGAAACTAAATAATTGACCAAGGTATTTATACAATAAGTTTTGGTCATGATTATAATCAAAATAGAATGGAACCATTGCTGAGTTGATTCGTAATGTTCCAAAAATATTGAAAATTCCACTGACTGCAACCATCAATGTGTACAGACCATATTCTGCAGTAGTCAAACATTGTAAGTACAAAGGAATTAAGAAAACTCCAAGGGCAGGTTTCACAAAGTTTAGTGATACCATCAAAGCAGTTGCTTTTATTGGGTTGTCTTGTTTTGTCATGCGTAAAGCTAAAAATATTTTAATAAAAAAGGGTTCCGGTAAATCCGAAACCCTTTAATAATACCAACCAAACTATGAAAATTCTATTTTACTTTCGTAATTATTGTAGAATAAAGATGACGTCCTAATCCAGCATGGATTATATAGTTTCCAGTAGTCTCAAACTCTAATGGAATTTCTAAGCTATTCATCCCTTTCTGTATGTTCTTAAACGATACTTCTTGTAACATATTACCTTCCATGTCATAAATTTTAAAATCACAATCACCATCACTTAGCATTTTAAAATCTATATTGATCTTTGAAGTTGCTGGTGTTGGGTAGATGTTTGGATCAATTAGAAAATCTGGATCTTCAGTGCGATTTGCTGTCACCACATTTGAATATACTGGTAATCCACCATTTGGCTTAACTTTTCTGATCTTATACATATACACTTCGTGATTTCCTAAATTGTTGTCAGATGTCAAGAGGTGAACTCCTGTTTCATAAACCAATTCATAAAGCACCTCAAATGGACCATTGTCAACTGACCTCATAATTAGATATGTATCACCATGTGTTTGTTGGTCGTCAGTCCAAGTTAATATATGTGCATTAGGAAATACATCTAGGGTTAATACAATATTTGCACCTGTAGTACCAAATTGATCGTCGCTATTTACCTCTATCGTCTCTTTTTCTATTAACCCAAAATCCATTCTAAAATTATTGATACCTCCATATAGAGGGAAAATATCGGTAACGATTACATTGTTAATTAATTCTGCATCAGAATCTAACATATCACCACCTACGTTACTTTCTGTAGGCTTGTAAGATGGTGCATCAATTTGTAGATAATAATTTCCTGGAGTTACTTCTGTAAATCCATATTTCCCATTTTCGTTTGTTTCAATACTCCTTAAGAATGTACCATCATGATCAAATAGAGAAACGGTAAATCCTACCAACGGCATTTCATTATTATCTTGAATTCCATCTTCATTTGCATCTTCCCAAACAAAATCTCCAATTCTTGCCCAAGGTAATATTCCACCCGAAATATTCAGTCCATTGTCAGTATTGAAATCAAAACATTCAGTTCCTCCTACTTCAATATTGTTTGTTATTTTACTTTGACCTTCTAGTAAAAATTCACTATCATCGACTGCAGGGAATTGGATGTAATATGATCCATTTGGAATATTATTAAATGTAAATTGTCCTTGCTCATTTGTGTTGACAGCCATTACTTGTGTGCCATCACAATCTTTAAGTTTAATTTCTTGATTTGCAAGTCCATTGTCATCTACTGAATCTCCATCACCATTATTGTCTCTGAAATACAATCCAGTTATTGTCCCGCCATCTTCTACTTGATCTTCTACTTTTCTGAATCCAAAATCAATAGTCAAATCCGAACTACCATCAAATAGGGTAGTGGTCTCTGAAGTTACAAAGTCGGTAACTACTGTTCCATTTGAATCGTTTCCTACGTTACCTGCATTTACAGAAGTCGCTTCATAACCGCCATCTGGAATCAATACTCTAACTGAGTAAGTTCCTGGAAATAATAAGTCGAATGAGTAGCTACCATTTTGATCTGTGTCAATAAGATCAAGCATTTGATTATTCTCATTAAACAGTCCAACTTTTTGATTTGCCAATCCTGGTTCTCCTGCACTTTGTATACCATCTCCGTTAATGTCATCCCAAACAAAATCTCCAATAGAACCTAATGGGATTAATCCTACTGTTATTTCTACAGTTTGATTTGCTGATATGGTAAAACAATCAGTACTGTTTTCTGCTTGTCCATTTGTCAATTGACTATCTCCTCCTATGGCAGCGGCAAACCTACTTCCATTGTCAGCCACTATATAGTAATTTCCTTCAGGAATATTTTGAAAGCTAGCTAATCCATCCGTGTTAGAAAGTATTTGATCTATCATGTTTCCATCGCAATCATACAATGTTACTTGTGCATCATGCAATCCAGATTCATCTCTGAACGTATCTCCATTGGAATCTTTCCAAACCAATACATCTATTTTGTTTTCATCGTTTTCAATGGTTTCTTGAGTCACTCCAAAAGAAAGATTTGTCGTTGTATTCTCTTCTAAAGTTAAGCATGCAGTTATTCCATTTGCATCAAAGCTGCTGTCTCCACCAGGAGAATAATTGTATCCATTACTTGTAGAAACTTGGAAAACATATGTGCCTGGCGTTATACCAGTAAATTCAAAATTTCCTGATTGATCAGAGAGTACACTTTGTATAACATTTCCATTACAATCAGAAATTATAATTGATTGCTCAGCGATTCCTGATTCATTGTTGAATAAGCCATCTTCATTTTCATCAAGCCATGTAAAACCTGTGACCTCAAAACTAACTGGAACAAAACCAAAATCCATATCATCCATGGATTGACCGTCTGTCATTTGGAATGATTCAGTAACTATTGAGTTTCCTACCATAAGCCCATCCGAGTCCAAATTAGAATCACTACCAACATTATTGGCTGTAGGTAAATATCCTCCAAAATCATCAATTTGAAGGTAATAATTTCCTGGAGGTAAATTATTAATTTCATAGTTTCCATTTAGATCAGAAACAAAACCATTCATAAATTCTTGTTCATCATTAAATGCAGAAACAATGATTCCACTTAACCCTTCTTCTCCTTGATCTTGAATCCCATTTTCATTACTATCTATCCAAAGTAAATTCCCTATTCTACTGAATGGTTGTACCCCTGCAGTAATTAGTTCGTCAAAAGTTTCTGTGATTTCTATACATGGCGTACTACCGATACCGTTAGAATTGTCAATCATACTTTCACCACCTACTGCAATCCCAAAACCCTCTGGTGGGTCAAAGACAAAATAGTAAGACCCTACTTCGATATCATTAAATGAAAACTCCCCATTTTCATTTGTCATTACTTGACTTACTTCTAACCCTTCACAATTAACAAGTCTTACATTAACACTTGAGATACTATTTTCTTGTGTGTCTAATCGATTATCGCCATTGCCGTCTCTCCATGTTATTCCTTGAATATTAACTCTTGCAGCCCCATTATCAATTGGACACATACCAAAATCAAATGAAGTATCACTTCCTTGTGAAACAGTAAATGGATCAGTAACAATTATTCCATTGACCAACATTCCATCAGAATCTAAGTTGTCGTTAGTTCCTTGATTCGTTGGACTCAATGTGTATCCTTCAAATTCTGAGATTTGTATATAGTAATCACCTGGCGTTATATTGGTAATCCAATATTTCCCATCTTGGTTTGTCGCAGTACCACCTACATAGTTTCCTTGTAGATCATAGATAAAAATAATAATTCCTTCTACACCGCCTTCACCAGGATCTTGTATTCCATTCTTATTTGCATCATTCCATATAAAGTCTCCAATGCTTACTAGTGGCACTAACCCAGCATCCACAATTTCTTCATCTCCTCCTTCTAATGTAAGGCATTCAGAATTCCCATTAGCATTTATATCTACGTCTGGACCAAATGTATAGTTGAATCCAGAATCAAGTCCAACATTTACCACATAATTTCCTGGCGCAAGATTAGGGAAGCTATACTGACCATTTCCGTTAGTATTGGTAGATGTGATAAAGTTTTCATTACAATCCAATAAGGTAATTGTTACTCCATCTAGATAATTTTCGTTTTCTAAAACTCCATTGTTGTTTATGTCAAACCAAACTGTACCACTAATCATAGCATCAAGCACTGGTCTGCAAAATCCAAAATCTAGTAAGTCTGTTTTTACTCCATGTGACAATTGGAAGATGTTTGTAACTACTACACCATTTGAAAGCATACCATCAGAGTTAGTATTTCCTGATCCAACTCCTTGTTGAGTTAACTCCCAACCTTCAAAATCACTGATTTGTGTATAGTATGCTCCAGGGAGAATATCTGTGAAATTATAATTTCCGTTTGCATCTGTTATTTCTGTAGAAACCAAAACTCCTTCAGCAGTATACAATTGAATTGTTATTCCAGGAATTCCGATTTCATTAGGATCTTGTATCCCATTTTTGTTTTCATCATCCCAAATAAAGTCCCCTAAACAACTGAATGGAGCAAGTCCAGCATCAACGATCTCTTGCTCATTATTTTCTAAAGTTAAACATACGGACTGTCCGTTAAAGACATCAGAATCTGGTCCTTCTGTTGGAGCATATCCATCTCTACTTCCAATACAAACGACATAGCTTCCAATCGGTAAATTAAGAAACTCATAGTTTCCATTTTGATCAGTTGTTGTACTTGATATAATATCGTCAATGCAATTTTTGAGTGTAATCTCTATTCCTGAAAAACCTTGTTCGTTGTCGTTTACACCAATATTGTCAAGATCCATCCATACAGTTCCAACAATATTCGCTGACTGAATAGCACAAAATCCAAAATCTATATTTTCAATATTTGAATCTGTAGTAACGGTAAATATATTTGACGTAACTATACCGTTGGCAGCCATTCCATCTGAATCCTGATTTTCATTTCCTGCATTAGCAACTGCTGCTTCATAACCCACTGGTGTATCTAATTCAATATAATAATTGCCTGGAGTGATATTGCAAATTTCGTATTGTCCATTAGCAGTAGAAACTGTTTCAAAGACCTGTGTTCCATTTTCAGTATAAAGCGTAACAGTAATTCCGCTTAGACCACTTTCGTTTGAATCTTGAATACCATTTTTGTTTGCATCATTCCATATGTAATCACCAACACAACTTAGTCTTTTGATTCCTGCATTAAATTCGTAATTTTCATTTCCTTCGACATCTACACATGCCGTTACTCCTTCTTGAGTTTCTATTGCACTATCATTTCCAATAGAAAAAGTATACCCATTTAAATTTTCAAATTGTACATTATATTGTCCTACTTCGATTTCGTCAAACCAGTATATACCTTCACCATTAGTTTGTGTGGTTGCTACAGTATTATTGTTGCAATCCTGAAGATTTACAGTTATTTCGTCAACAGTGTTTTCATTTGAATTCATTATCCCATCACAATTTGAATCTATCCAAACGGTTCCCTGTATATGTGCAAATGGTCTGCATAATCCAAAATCGTGTTCTGATATATTTTCACAACCACTGACTGTAAATAATTCAGTGCGTAACATTCCATTTGAAAATATTCCATCAGAATCTAAGTTGTCATCAGATCCTGAATTACTTGGTGAGGCAATCCACCCATTAACATCTTCAATGGCTAAATAGTATTGACCCGGAATATTTCCTACCAACCAGAAATTGCCATTTATGTCAGTGTAAACAGCGTTGTAGTAGTCTCCATTTTCATCAAAAATAGTCACCAATACATCAGGAATTCCTGGTTCGCCAGGATCTTGGATACCATTTTTATTTGAGTCTTCCCATACTAAATCTCCGACAATCAATAGAGGAACATAAGCAAGATTTATTTCTTCATTGTTACCATTACCTACTTCAAAACAACTAGTAGTATTGTCTCCGTTTTCATTTGTAAAATGACTCTGTCCTTCCTGAAAAGCACGTAAATATTGCTCTTCAGAAGTCATAATATAATAACTGCCAGACATTACTTCATTGAATGAGTACTTACCATCTTCGTCTGTGGTTGTTTGTTCTATAAGAATACCTTCGCAGCTATATAAGGCAACAGTCAGTTCTGAGATCCCATTTTCATTATCCATTTCTCCGTCACCATTTTCATCTTTCCAAACCATACCTGTAACTTCACCACCAGCGATCAATCCAAAATCAATATTTCTTAAATCTTGTCCAGCTTCTAAATGTATAAAACCAGTTGTACATTCTCCATAGGAATAATCAAAGTCACTGTTTAATTCCTCATCAGAAGAATTGTTTATTGTACCTTCATACAATTCATCTTTTCTTAGTTTTATTCGATAATTCGCTTCGCAAAGATTCTCAAAAAGGTATTTACCTGCGTTGTCTGTAATCTGTGTTTCTAAACGTATACCCGATTCGTTATATAAGTCCACGATAATACCCGAAAGAGCTGGCTCATTGACATCCATTAATCCGTCAGCATTCGAATCAAGCCATACCATATCACCTATACTACCTTTGGAACAGTCGTTTAATACGAAAGTTCTACAGCATGTGGAATGTCCTTGCGGAGTGACGCATATCTGATACGTTCCTACTATGCTGTCAATAAAATTTAAATTTGCAATATGTTGATTTGTTGGACTTGCTAAATGTTCAAATTCTGGCGGTACTTGCCAGGTATACTCTGTAACACCTTCAATTGGCTCTACAAAAAATAATGTACAATCATGCAAACATAAATCGTACACTGGCAAATAATATACTTTTATATAAATTTGGTCTATATAAGAAGTGTGATTAGCCCAACCTTCGTTTTCGATTTGTAATGCAACACCAAATCCAGGAGAATTAATTTCTGCTGGAGACCAATCTTTTTGCCATGTAGAATAGCCGAATCCATATCTCCATATTTCATCTTCTTCTCCGTCTTGAATAATTTCCCAAGCGTCACCGTAGATTGGGTAGTTGGCTTTATTTTCACCCACTGGATTGCCTGACATTAATTGTACTTGCATGTCCAGCATTTTACCATCACCAGTTGATCCACCTTCGATTACTACTTGGATTCCAGTAATAATTGAACCCTCAGGAATGTTGTAATCAAAATCTGAAAATCTGATTTGGTTTGACCTATCAGCAGCCCCTAATTCGATCGAAACACTTTGGTCATCGGAAACTTTGTATTCGTTTACATTTTCCCATTCGACATGACCTAAAACATTTGGATTTTGACTTACCTGATTCGGTGATCTTCGTGCAATTATTCTTTCTGGCTCACTCGGAGCTAGGATAGCACATGAATTTTGAGCGTCTGTAAAAACAGACATACTAACAAAAAGCATTACCAGGATGTACCTGTAATTAGTTTCTTTGAGACCCATAATGTAGTTTTGGTTTTTATTCCAATAGCAAATATATTAAATATTTCTACATATATAGATAATCGTAATGTGTTTTTTGTTAAAATTTATTTTTAGACTTCCTTAAACTTTGCGATGACATTTTTATTTCCTTTGACGACATCGTCAATTTTTACTAAAATTTCTGCATCCAATGGTAGATGAATGTCTACTCTAGACCCAAATTTTATAAATCCATATTCTTGACCTTGAGATACATTGTCATCAGTTTTTACATAATATTTTATCCTTCTTGCTAGTGCTCCAGCTACTTGTCTTAGGAAAATTGTACCGTATTTATTGCTTATAGCAATACAAGCCCTTTCATTTTCTTCAGATGATTTTGGATTCCAAGCAGCTAGGTATTTTCCTGAGTGATATTTGTCATATACTATTTCACCTGATGTAGGAATCCTGTTGGCATGAACATTTAGCGGAGACATAAAAATACTCACTTGTTGTGTATCTCCTTTTATATATTCGTTTTCAACGTTATTTTCTATAACAACTACTTTCCCGTCTGCAGGTGCATATATTAATCTATCATTTTGTAAAGGAATAGTTCTTTTAGGGTTTCTAAAAAATTGCAAAACAATGATAAACAGAACTATGCTAATAAATGCAGTTAAGTTAAAAACTAGACCACTGCCATATAAATAAGTCAATAGTGTAAATCCTCCACAAACTAATATGGCTAATAAAATCGAAATATATCCTTCTTTATGGATCATATGAAATATAATTGATGAGTAAGAATAACAAATGGAATAACATAGATATAGGCGTCAAACCGATCGTAAAAACCTCCATGCCCTGGTAATAGTCCTCCAGAGTCTTTAACTTGATGGATACGCTTTACATGTGAGGCGATCAGATCTCCAATCAATCCTAAAGCCCAAACAACTATACTTATGTAAAGCCAATATTTTAGCCCACCAGTATTAAATATAGAAGACAATAGGTATCCAACAATAATTGTAAGCATACCTGCACCTAAAAATCCTTCCCAACTTTTTCCTGGTGATATTCTTGGTAAAATTTTCCTTTTCCCTAATCTTGTCCCTACAAAGTACGCGCCTGAGTCAGCAACCCAAACCAAAATTAAAGTGCTGATAAGTAAATGGTTATTTGAAGTATGCCATTGATTTAAAAATGCCATTATTAATGGCAAAATTATATATGTGGATAGAATTATGCTTTTAAATTTATCATGTTTCAAAAATGGATTTTTGATAAACAGATTTATGGCTAATAAAAGGTTGGTAATAATACAGAGGATAATTACATATTTTAATTCTACATATTGAAGAAATAATCCAATTGAAATTAATCCAACTACCATCGAACTAGCAAGTATTTCAAGTTTTGAAAATTTAGTTATGTTCGTATATTCTATACTAATTAATATTCCTAACAACAATAGAAAAATAGTTCTACTCCACAAATTGGTGAACACTAAACCAAGAACAATTGCGCCAAATATCAGTCCTGTTATTATTCTTTGTTTCAATACGCTAGTTTTATTTTTCCAAAGATTAGTAAAAATCTATTAATCCTATCAAATTTGTGAAAAAATTAGATTTCAATGGTGAGATTAAGCGTCAACATCAATAAAGTTGCATTAATTAGAAATGCAAGAGGTCAAAACTTTCCCAATCTTATACAATTTGCAAAAGATTGTGAATCATTTGGTGCGCAAGGTATAACAGTTCATCCAAGGCCAGATGAAAGACATGTCCGCTTTAGTGACCTTGAGCCATTAAAAGAGTGTATTCAGACAGAATTTAATATTGAGGGATATCCTTCTAGAAAATTCATAGATCATGTATGCAGGGTAAAACCCGATCAAGTAACTCTAGTACCTGATCCACCTGGGGTATTAACTTCAAACGAAGGCTGGGACACAATAAAAAATGCTTCATTTTTAAAAGAAGTATTAGAGGAATTTAAATCAAATGGGATTCGAACTTCAATATTTTTAGAAACTAAACAAGAAATGTTAGAAGGAGCATTAAATTCTGGAACAGATAGGATAGAACTTTATACTGGAAAATATGCTCACGAATATTCCGAAAACCCTGAAATAGCAATCGAAAACCATATATTGATATCAAAATTAGCAAGTCAATATAAGATTGGTCTAAATGCAGGCCATGATTTAAATCTCAAAAACCTTAAATATTATTCAGATAATGTAGTGGGACTCAAAGAAGTAAGTATTGGTCATGCGCTTATAGCTGACGCACTTTACTTCGGAATTCAGAATACTATCGGCATGTACTTAAGACTGCTAAAAGGATAAAAAAGTCACTTTTTTACCAACCAATTCTCAGAGATTTATGTCTTTGGGTTTAGAAAGCTTAAAATTTTTAAGATTTGAAGACTAGTTCTTAACGAAATTTTAATAATTTGCAGTCTTTATGTAAAAGATAAAAAGACGATCCCGTGAATTTTCACGATTCCTTTACATAAAAAATGTAAAACTTAAATATCAAATTTTTATAACTAAAAAATGTAGTATGAAAAAACTGACATTACTATTAGCTATGCTCTTTAGCGTAGGTTTTGTGATGGCCCAAACTACAGTAAGTGGTGTAATTACAGATGAGTCTGGAGAGCCACTTATTGGAGCAAATGTTGTTGCTAAAGGAACAACAGCAGGTACAATCACAGACATTGATGGTGGCTATACCATCACACTTCCAGAAAACGCCAATACATTAGTTGTATCTTATATTGGTTATTCTGAACAAGAAGTATTAATTAGCGGTCCTGGTAAAATGGATGTTAGTCTAAGTGCTGATTCTGAGTTGCTTAGCGAAGTTGTCGTTACTGGACTTGGTATTAAAAAAGAAAAGAAAGCTCTTGGTTATGCTGTTGAAACAGTAAAAAGTGACCAAATAGAGCAAAGAGCAGAAGGTGATGTTGCCAGAATTTTATCTGGTAAAGCTGCTGGAGTTCAAATTACTTCAGCTGGTGGTACTTCTGGATCTGCTACAAACGTAACCATTAGAGGTTTGAGCTCATTTAGTGGATCAAACCAAGCTTTATTCATTATTGATGGAGTACCATTTAGTAATGATACTAATGCAGATGGCAGTTTTATCGATGGATCTGTACAAGGTTCAAGATTTTTGGATTTAGACCCTAACAATATTGAAAGTATTGAAATATTGAAAGGTTTATCTGCTGCTACGCTTTATGGAACTCAAGGTAGAAATGGGGTAATCCTAATTACTACTAAAGCTGGTGCTGCAAATACAGGAGCTAAGAAAACTGAAATAACAGTTAATCAATCATTTTTCAGAAATGAAATCGCTTCATTACCAGATTACCAAGACAAATTTGGTAACGGTTTCGATCAAAGTTTTGGATGGTTCTTCAGTAACTGGGGTCCAAGCTTCGATGAAGAAGGCACTGCAGGTTGGGGTGCTCAACCAGCGATTGATGAAAACGGGACTATACTTCATCCATATGCAAACTCTGCTTTCTTAAACCCTAATGGAGCAAATACAGGAACTAGCCCATTGGCACAACAATTTGCTAATCAAAGATATGAGTGGAAGCCATATGATTCTGTTGAGGAATTTTTCCAACCAGGAAGTGTTATAAATACTTCTGTAAATATTGCTGGAAGTAATGATGAAGGTAATACAGTGTATAATGCTAACGTAGGTTACTTAAATGACAAAGGATTTACGCCTGGTAATGAGTTACAAAGATTTAACGTATCTATCGGTGGTAAATCAAAGCTTACAAACAAGTTTACAATTTCAGGAAGCATGAATTATGCTAGAACTGATTATTTATCTCCTCCGATTTCTTCAAGTAGAGGAAACGGTACTGATGGATTGTCAATTTATGGAAATGTATTCTTTACGCCGAGAAGTGTGGATTTGATGGGTTTACCTTTCGAAGATCCTGTGACTAAAGGTAGTATTTATTACCGTAATGGTAACGATATCATCAATCCAAGATGGACTGCTAAAAATGTAACTTATAATCAGTTAACCAACAGATTTAACTGGAATGTTGGTTTAGGATACGATTTAACAGAAAACTTATCTGTTAAATGGAGAACTGGTTTAGATTTCTACAATGAGAGAAATGAGAATGGTTCGAATAAAGGCGGGATTAACTTTACTCAAGCTGTTTTCGGATTCTTAGATACCTACGATAACAACAATGCTATTTGGGATCACCTAGCAACTGTTGATGGAGATTTTAGCATAAATGAAGATTTAGATTTATCTTTTACAGTAGGTGCTACAGCAAGACATGATAATTTCAGTAGAAACGGTGTTGCAAGTACTGGTCAAATCGTTTACGGAGTTAAACGTCATTTCAATTATGAGAATCAAGCACCAATTCAGTTTGCAAGAAAGAGAAACATTTTAGGTGTATTAGGACAAGCAACGCTTGATTTTAGAGATTATTTATATCTAAATCTTTCAGCTAGAAGAGACTGGGTTTCTAACTTCTCAAGTGAGAATAATTCTATTACCTACCCAGGTGTTAGTGTTTCATTCTTACCATTATCGGTGATTGATGGACTAGAGTCAGAAAAAGGCCTTAATTTCTTGAAATTGAGAGCTAGTTATGGTACATCTGCAAACTTTGACACAACGAATCCTTATCCAACAGTTGGTGTGGTAGGACAAAATACAAATGTATTTACAGACCCTAATGGAACATCTGTTACAACTAATCAGATTAGTAACTTCAGAGCAAATCCTGACTTAAAGCCTGAGCTTCTTGCTGAGTTAGAATTCGGTGTAGAAGCACGTTTTTGGAAGTACAGAGGTTTTGTTGATTTAACATATTTCAACAGAACAACGAATGACTTGATCATTAGACAGCCTCTACCTGCTTCTACAGGTTTCTCATTTACACAAAACAATATTGGAGAAATTCAAAACAAAGGTTTCGAAGCTACTTTAGGTTTAGACATCATCAAAAAAGGAGATTTTGTTTGGAACTCTTCTGTTAACTTCTTTGCAAATTCAGAAATTGTTACAGAATTAGAAGAAGACTTTATCGCTTATGCAGGATCATTAGCAGAGGGTGGAGGATTATTTAGAGGTTCAAATGCAGCAATCAAAGGTGAATCGTTGGGTACAATAGTAGGAACAATGATAGCAAGAGATGATAATGGTAATTACCTTATTAATGCAGGAGGTAACTATGTAATTGCTGAACAAGATGCAGATGGAAACGTACCAATTATTGGAGATGCTATTCCTGATTATACAATGAATTTTAACAATTCTATTTCTTGGAAAGGTCTTTCTTTAGGTGTTCAATTTAACCATACTAAAGGTGGAGATATACTTTCTAGTACTATTGCTACATTATTGGGTAGAGGCTTGATAGTAGAAACTGAAGATAGATTGGCTACATATATCCTTCCAGGTGTTGATGCTGAAGGCGCTACGAATAATATTCAGATCAACAACTCTACATACTTCTTTAGTAACTTATTATTCGGACCTACTGAGACTAGAATATATGATGCTTCTGTAGTAAGATTACAAGAGTTGAGCTTGTCTTACGCTATTCCATCAAGATTGTTAGAGAAAACTCCTTTTGGTAACTTATCAATAAGTGTTCAAGGATTTAATCTTTGGTACAACGCGTATAACACGCCAGCAGGAGCTAATTTTGATCCTAACGTACAGGGTGTTGGTATTGGTAACGGTAGAGGTTTTGACTTCTTAAATGGACCAAGTTCTAGAAGATACGGAGTGAGCATTAAAACTACTTTTTAAAGAAAATCTGATAACACAATTTTTATGAAAAATTTATTTAAATATATTTTATCAGCAGCACTTCTTTGTTTTATAGGTAGTGGCTGTGATCATACAGATTTGGATTTGACGGTTAGCCCAAATGATTTGGCTGCTGATGCTTCTGATCCTAATTTATTATTAAATTCTATCCAACTTGCTTATGCAGGAAATCAAGAAGCTTTAAACGAGTTGGGCGGTGAATTAACAAGAATTGAATACTTTTTTGGAAGAGATTATTTCAATAATCTACCTGGAAATACTTTAGATTTCATTTGGAGAAGAACTTATAGTAGCGCTTCTACAATTATAGGTGATTCTGGAACTAATGGTGTTGCCGTAGGTATACTTACCAATTTACAAGCACTTGAGCAAATTAATGCTGATACAGATTTGGATTTATCATTCCATATCGGTGTGGCAAAAACTTTATACGCTCACTCTTTATTCCAATTGGTTGACTTTGTTGGACAAGCTGCGTATAGCGAAGCTGGTAACCCTGACTTCCCTGCACCGTTATTAGATGGTGGAGAATCAGTATATGCTGCTGCATTTACTTTATTGGATGAAGCAGAAGCACTTTTAGTATCTAATCCTTTACCAGGTGTTCAAGATTTCTTCTATGGAGGAGATCCTGCGCAATGGATTAAGTTGATCAATACTATTAGATTAAGATCTTACGTATTAACAGGTGACAAAGCAGCATTTGATGCAATTATCGCTGGCGGAAACTATATTTCTAGTAGCGCGGATGATTTCCAATTACAATTTGGGACAAGTGCTTTACAGCCAGACAATAGACACCCTGATTATGCAGTAGATTACAAATCAGATGGTGCCGATATCTATCAATCTAACTGGATGATGGATTTAATGTTGGGAATCAATGATCCAAGAAGAAGATATTATTTCTATAGACAAGTAAGTGCTGTACCTGGCGCATTAGGTGTTGATGGTACAGAAACTCCTGCAAATGAAGAGGAATTGGCTTGTTCATTAGTAGTTCCACCACCTCATTATGATGGGTTTGTTTTCTGTAGTGTTGATAGTGGATATTGGGGAAGATCACATGGTAATGATGAAGGTACTCCTCCAGATAACTTTAGAAGAACAGCAAGTGGTGTTTACCCAGCTGGTGGTAGATTTGATGACGATAGTTTTGGCGTTGTAGGTCTAGGTTTTGGTGGCGGCGGTGCTGGTATCGAGCCAATAATCATGTCTTCTTATGTTGACTTTTGGCAAGGTATCATGGCTGGATCAGCAGGAGAAAAAGCTGGTTTTTTAAGATCAGGAATGGAAAAATCTATTGCTAAAGTTCAGTCTTTTGGTGCACTTGATGCAAATGCAGACCTTTCTGTTGCGCCAACAGCAGATGAAGTAACTGCATACATTGATGGTATAGTTGCTGCTTTTGAAGCTGCTTCAGGTGATGATCAAGAAAACATTTTTGCAGAGCAATATTTTATTACTTTATTTGGAGGACCTGCGGAGTCTTACAACTATTACAGATTAACGGGATATCCTACAACTGTAATGCCTAGTTGGGAGCCAAATCCAGGACCATTCCCAAGATCATTCTTAGTTCCTCAGAATGAAGTAATTAATAACCCTAATGTTTCACAAAAGGCGGATCTTACAACACAGGTATTCTGGGATACTAATCCTGCAAGCCCTGCATTTCCACCTGCAAACTAAAAATTATGAAAATGAATATTTTAAAATTTAAATATCTATTTAGC
>JAHDBF010000029.1:0-4700 GCA_020630525.1 Saprospiraceae bacterium | reverse complement strand
AAACCCTAAATAATAAGACTGAATATCATTAAATTGGTATTCAGTCTTTTTTTTTGTAATGTTTTAACTTTAAGAATTACTATAGCGCTCTTTTAGCTTTCGGATGAGATTGTTCATAAACAGATTTCAATTTTTCAATACTATTGTGCGTATATATTTGAGTAGCCGCAAGATTCGCATGACCCAAAAGATTTTTTATCGCATTAATGTCTGCTCCATTGTTTGTTAGATGAGTTGCAAAACTATGTCTTAGTATATGTGGGCTGCGTTTTGTAGATGATGTAATCTGTCCCAAAAGTCTAGTCACAATATTATAGACATATTTTGGGTACATTTTTTTTCCAGCATTTGTAAGAAAGAGATATTCTGTTTCTATTTCAAAGCTATTATCTCTTAATGTTATATATGCTTTTATTTTATTTTTTATTTCAGGAGTAATTGGGATTAATCTTTCTTTGTTTCCTTTTCCGAGCACCTTAATTAATCGATCCGAAAATCTGACATCACTTATCTTTAAATCAATAAGTTCACTTCTTCTCATTCCAGAACTATAAAACAATTCCACAATTAATAAATCTCTATTAATAGGGTAGTCATCTTCTTTCACAGTTAAATTCAATAATTTATCTAACTCTTCCTTCCTAATAAAATTGGGTAATCTTTTTGCTACTTTAGGTGCAACTATTTTTGAGGTAGGATTGCGATTAATCATGCCTTTTCTTTTTAAAAACTTAAAAAGCGATCTGATAGAAGATATTTTTCTATTTATGGACTTTGTAGATATATCCTCATTTGATAATGAAACTATCCATGATCTAATATATATATGAGAAATCTCTCCAAATGTCTGTATCTCATATTGACCAGAACAATAGTTTATAAATTGATCTATATCTTTATTATAAGCAATTATAGTATGTTTTGAATATCTTTTTTCATTTTTTAAATACTCAATAAAGGCAATGGCTGTCTTTTTCATATTATAATATATCTTAATATATATAAGCAATTATCATTCCTACTTTGTATTTTTCTCAAGCTATCATGGAACAAAGAATCGTATATTTGTAAGATCAAATGTTGAATATGTCTAAATATTATTTCCTCATTTTATTACTAGTAATGTGCGCTTGTGACGAAAGTGCATCTCCTGGATTTAATGACAACGATTTTAAATTATTTGAACAGATAAGTAGTTCAAAGTCAAATATTACTTTCTCTAATAGCTTAAAAGAAAATTTTGAAGCTGGCTTCAATGTTTTAGACTTTGATTTTTTTTATAATGGTGCTGGAGTAGGTGTAGGTGATTTTGATAATGACGGATTGGAAGACATAGTTTTTGCAGCTAATCAAGGGCTCAACAGAATTTATAAAAATCTTGGAAATTTTGAATTTGAAGATAGAACGGAATCAAGCGGAATTAATAAAGGAAAATATTGGTCCAATGGAGTTTCAATAATTGACTTTAACCACGATGGATTATTAGATATTTATATTTCTCAAGGCGGTCCTTTTGGTCCTGAAAAACGTAAGAATCTTCTATTTATAAATAAAGGTAATTTTGAATTCGATGAAAGTGCCGAGAAATACAATTTATCTGATAAGGGAATTAGCACACAGACTGTTTTTTTTGACTTTGATAAGGATAATGATTTAGACTGTTTTGTTTTAAATGAAAGTCCATTAATAGGACAAGATCCAATTAATTTTTATAAACTTATCAACAATCATAGTGAAACCTTATTGCCTCTTAGTACTTCCCATTTGTATAGAAACGATAATGGTAGCTATAAAGACATTACCCAAAATACAGACATCAACAAACCTTCGTTTGGACTAGGAGTATGCGTGAGTGATATTAATGATGATGGTTGGCTGGATATCTATGTAACCAATGATTATTATGTTCCAGACGCACTGTACATTAACGATCAAAATGGCAACTTTATAGATCAAACAGAAGAACTGACCAATCAAATTTCATTTTTTGGTATGGGCGTAGATATCGCTGACATTAATAATGACGGTTATAAAGATATTTATGTGCTTGACATGGCAAGCGATGATCATATCCGTGCTAAAACTCTAATGGAATCTATGGATGTTGCAAATTTTAGACTATTAACAGAAGGATTTAATTTTCCTTTTCAGTATATGTTTAATTCTTTACAACTTAATAATGGAAATGGCAAATTTGATAACGTTGCACAAGCATACAATATAGGAAAAACTGATTGGAGCTGGGCAGGACTATTGGCTGATTTTGACCTTGATGGAGACAAAGATATTTTTGTAACTAATGGCTATAGACGTTATGCCAAAGACAATGACTTCAGAAAAAAAGTGTCTGAACTACAGTCAAGATATAACGGAGAAGTACCATTAGAAGAAAAGAAAAAATTGTATTTCGAAATGCCGTCTGAAAAGTTGCCAAATGTATACTATACTAATTCTGGCAAAGGAAATTTCAATATAGAATCAGAAGATTCTGGATTAGATTCACCTTCTTTTTCCAATGGTGCCGCCTACGCCGATTTTGACAACGATGGAGATTTAGATTTAGTAATCAATAACATAGACCAAGAAGCATTTTTATATAAAAATTTAGCCGTTGAAAATGGAAGAAACAACTTTCTGAAAATTGTTACTGATAATGAAAATAGTAACTCATTCTTCAAAGCAACAATAAAGGTAAACGAATCTATTCAGCACCTGGAATCAAAAAAAATAAGAGGCTATTTATCTTCTTGCACCAACGAAGCAATTTTTGGTCTAGCTAACAATAAAATTGTTGATGAA
Source organism: Saprospiraceae bacterium (assembly GCA_020630525.1). Lineage (GTDB taxonomy): Bacteria > Bacteroidota > Bacteroidia > Chitinophagales > Saprospiraceae > JAHDBF01. The sequence continues at coordinate 1,901 of JAHDBF010000029.1, read as the reverse complement.
TTAAAAATTGATTGGTCTGACGGAACTACACAGATTTTTCACAACTTAAAAGTTCCCCAAGTACTGGAAATTTCCAAAGGAAAAAGTAGCGCAAATACCATCAAAGAAAAACCTTCCAATCCAAAATTTAAAGAATTAAAATCAAGCAAAATTGGATTAGAGTTCAAGCATAATGAAAACAAATATGACGATTTTGCAAAAGAAGTTTTACTGCCTTTTAAGCAATCAACTTTAGGACCATTTATTTCTGTTGATGATATTAATAAAGATGGGAATACTGATTTTTATATTTCTGGAGCAAAAGGCCAAAATGGTAACTTATTCATCAGTAACTCAAATGGAACCTACACAAAAAATAAATTGATAAATCAAAATAAACTTTTGGAAGAAATGAAAGCGGCTTTTATTGATTTTGACAATGATGGTGAAAAGGATATGTATATTCCAAGTGGAGGGAATAGTGAGTCAGTTCCAACCGCATATATCGACCAAGCATTTAATAACAAAAGTAATAACTTTCATTCCTTTGTTCATTCGTTTGATCACGATCCAAGTGCTGGTAAAATAGCAATAGCTTTGGATTTTGATAATGACGGTGATGAGGACTTATTCATAGGTAATAAGATGAAAATACAATCTTATCCACTACCTTCAAATTCTTACTTGTATGAAAATATAGACGGGAAATTCTTTGATGTGACAAATGCCAAATTTGAGCAAATTAATTTTGGAATGGTGAATGATGTTATATCTACAGATGTTAATAATGACGGATGGAGTGATTTAATAATAGTAGGAGAATGGAATTATATCCAAATATGGGTTAATCAAAACGGAAAATTTATTAATAAAAGTGAATCACTTCTCGATAAAAAACTTACAGGCTGGTGGAATAAAATAGTTGAACTAGATATAAACAACGATGGTAAAAAAGATTACTTAATAGGGAATCTAGGGTTAAATGCAAAATACAAAGCCAGTGATGAAAAACCATTGACAGTATATGTTAACGATTTTGATAGTAATGGAAGCCTTGATTTTGTCTTGAGTAAAAAGTATAACGACAAAGAAGTACCTTTTCGTGGTAAAGAGTGTTCAAGTGAACAAATGCCTTTCATTAGCGAAAAGTATGAAAGCTATTCCTCTTTTGCTCAAGCTTCTATGAAAGATATCTTTGGAGACAAACTGGAAAATTCTAAATCCATTTCATGCAATGAATTTTCTTCTATTGTATTAATCCAAAACCAAGATGGAACATTTAAAACTAATTTTCTACCCGTTGAAGCTCAGTTAAGACCGATGCTTGATGCCGTAACTACTGATTTAAATAATGATGGATTTATGGACATTGTTGCAGTAGGCAATATTTACAACACTGAGCCAGAAACCCCAAGATTAGATTTTCATAATGCAACAGTATTAATTTCTAATAAAAATGATAACTTCTATTTTGATCACGAATTGTCAACACAATTAGAAATAAATGGAAATTCTAAATCCATTGGAATATTAAAAAGGAAAAACTTATCAGACTTATTGGTTATTTCTATAAATGACGGAAATCTAAAAGTTTTTGAGATTATTCAATGATTCTGCGCTAAAAATTTTGCAATAGGGTATTGCAGAGATTTCTTATCATAGAATTCTGCTATATTTTATAAAATTCGAGAAAAATTCTAATCAAAATTCAAATTATTGTAGCTATTTGAACCATTTTTCGAGCTTTAGTAAGCATTTTAACTATTTAGTGAAAAATATTTGAATAAAATTTAAACAACTATTTCACAATTAATAAAAAATATATATTTTTGCATTCGCTTTGAAGAAAGTAGTAAGAATATATAGTAAGCCGATGTAGCTCAGTTGGCCAGAGCAGCTGATTTGTAATCAGCGGGTCGGGG
>JAHDBF010000198.1 GCA_020630525.1 Saprospiraceae bacterium | reverse complement strand
TTTTGACATTAGGATTTGGGTTTATTTTATTTAGTTCTATGAGGGGCGTGTTGCCGATTAGCTTGTGTAATTGCATAATAGATTATTAATGTACAAAACTATACCATTGAGACAATTATTATGTTTTTTGATTAGATAAAAGTTTGGTTATAATTGATATGTATATTTATCTACGTATATTCAGAATACTATGCTAATATAAATTCTAATCGATGAATACCTTTTTTAAAAGAATTAGGAAAGCGAATATGGATAAAATTGGGAAGTACTTACTTTACGCTTTTGGTGAAATAATATTGATTATCCTAGGTATCCTAATTGCAGTGAATATCAATGAATGGCAATCCAATAAGAAAGACAATGTTCTGAGATGTCATTATATAGACGAATTACAATTTGCAATCAATCATGATATTGAAGATGTAGAAAGTAATATTAGTGCTTATAATGATAGAATCCCTGAAATAAAAATATTTATAGATGCTGCAAGTGAAAAAAGACTTAGTCAATTAGACTCTTTAACAGAAATAGTGAATACAATAGGAGAGTATGTGTTTTTTGTTCAACAAAGTAAGAGTAAACTAGAGGAGTTAAAATATGCTAAAATCAATCTGATACTAAACAGAGATCTAAAAAATAAGTTAATGTATTATCAAGATTCGGAAGTTGCTTTCATATTGGATCAAGAATTTCGAATGAACAAAATTGATGATGAAATTGACAAATATTTCATATCCAATAATGGATTTTTAAATATAAAAGATTTGGAAGCAGACGTATATTTTCAATCATTAGCATTGCAAAAACTCAATTTTAGTAAAAGCATGTTAAAAAGTTACCAGCGTTTAAATAAAGAGTTATTAGAAATTCAGGAAATGATTAAGATTGAACAAGAGAAATGCCATCAATGAAAACATATTGAATAAAAAATCCCCCAAATTTTCATTTGGAGGACTATCTGGCATTTTCGTTTTGTTTTGATGTTGATGATCAATGATCATCGAATGCCTGATTTTCTTGAGATGCTTTGAGTACAAGTTCATGATACTCTTCTGTAGTCAAACCATCCAGGCAATAATCTACTGGATCTACTCTTTTACCATTTAATATTACTTCATAATGCAGATGTGGCGCTGTACTAGTTCCAGTATTTCCTACTGTTCCAATTTGTTGACCTTTAGTTACGGATTCTCCTACTTTAACATGCATTTCATCCATGTGTGCATATCTCGTTTTATATCCGAATCCATGGTCAATGATTATGTTCTTTCCATAACCACGCTTTTTCTTCTCTACTTTGATCACTTTACCATTTCCAGTTGCTTGAATAGGCGTTCCGATCTCTGCAGTAAAATCTATACCACCGTGGAATTTTAATACTTTATGTATCGGGTGTAGTCTCTTTCCGAAACCAGAAAGGTAACTAAACTTTCTTTTTAATTTATCTTCTGGAATTGGCTTGATAGATGGGATAGATGCCAATTTTTCTTCTCTTTCTACTGCTAAGGAATAGATGGTATCTAATGATCTACGTTGTAATGCTAATTTATATTTTAACTTTTCTACTCTCTCAGAAGTAGACTTTAATAATTCTGAACTGTTGGAATATTTAGTGATATACTTATACTTATCATGACCACCGATTCCACCTTCCCAAAGGTTCTCATCCATTGGCGCCATGCCAAATATCATTCTATGTACTTCGTTGTCTTTTTGTTTTAGATCTTCTAAGTCTGTAGCGAGATCATCAAATTCATTGGTTATCGCAGCAAAGTGCGTTTCCATTTGATTGATCTCTTTTTCTAATGTTTTTTCTTTTGGCGTAGGAATGTAGGTATTGCTTAAAAGAAATAATACTCCACTTAATATTATAATGGAAAGAAGGTATAATGATCCTTTTAGTAACTTGGTAGAATTACTAATTACTAGTTTTTCGTATTGTAGCGTTTGGTCGTTATAAATGTATTTTTCCCTCTTCATATTTGACAAAGATTATTACTACTTTTATGCTCTAAAAGTAGAAGTTTGGTGTGTGGGGATTACAACCGCGACAAATGTAGCCATCAAGCTTTGTTTATCAAAATAATTGATAATATTATTTTAACACATATGTATTAAAAATCGATAGCTAATGCGTTGTGGATCAAGGATTCACGATGAAATAAGTAAAATACTTTTATTGGTTATCACATATGTTAAATGTGTATATTCATTTATAAAATATTTAATTAACTGTAAATCAGTAAGTTTTAATGAACGCTAAAGAAATTCGCCAGACCTTTTTCAATTTTTTTGAATCTAAGAACCATAAAATTGTGCCTTCTGCACCAATAGTGGTAAAAAATGACCCAACATTGATGTTTACCAATGCTGGAATGAATCAATTTAAAGATTATTTCTTAGGAACTAAAACACCAGCTGTTACAAGGATTGCTGATACGCAGAAATGTCTTAGAGTTTCTGGTAAACATAATGACCTTGAGGAAGTCGGGAGAGATAGCTACCACCATACCATGTTTGAAATGTTAGGTAACTGGTCATTTGGTGATTACTTTAAAGAAGAAGCGATCGAATGGGCTTGGGAATTATTAACTGAGGTATATAAAATTCCTAAAGATCGATTGTACATCACTGTTTTTGGTGGTGATGAAAACGAAGGTTTAGGCAGAGATGATGAAGCTGCAAATTTCTGGAAAAAATGGGTGTCTGAAGATAGAATTTTGTACTGCGGTAAAAAAGATAATTTTTGGGAAATGGGAGATACAGGTCCTTGTGGTCCTTGCTCCGAAATACACATAGATTTAAGATCAGAGGAAGAAGCAAAACTTAAGCCAGCTCAGGAATTGGTAAATATGGATGATCCGCTTGTGGTGGAGATTTGGAATTTAGTATTTATTCAGTTTAATAGGAAGGCAGATCGATCCTTAGAAAATCTTCCAGATAAACATGTAGATACAGGAATGGGATTTGAGCGTTTAGCGATGGCAATGCAGCAGAAAACTGCCAATTATGACACTGATCTATTTAGTGAATTTATCCAAAATATTGAAAAGAAAACAGGAATCAAATACACTGGAAAATATGACGATTCTTCTATGACGGACATCTCTATGCGTGTGATTGTTGATCATATTAGAGCTGTGAGTTTTACGATCGCTGATGGAGAGTTGCCAAGTAACACAGGTGCCGGATACGTTATCAGAAGAATTTTAAGAAGAGCTGTCCGATATTATTATTCTTTCTTAGGAATTAAAGAGCCATATTTACACAGTTTAGTAGTTCCTTTGGCAGATGCATTTAAAGATGTATTTCCTGAATTGAAAGCACAAGAGGGATTTGTTTCTAAAGTGGTTTTAGAGGAAGAAAAATCATTTTTAAATACGCTAGAAGGTGGATTAAAAAGATTAGACCTTATTGAAAAAAATAATAATAAAATATCTGGCGAACAAGCATTTGAACTGTATGATACATATGGTTTTCCGATAGATCTTACCTTGTTAATTGCTGGCGAACAAGGTTTTGAAGTAGATCAAGATGGATTTAACGCTTGTCTCTTAGAACAAAAAGAAAGAGGGAGAAAAGATGCGAAAAGAGAAACTGGAGATTGGGAAATTGTACATGCAGATAACGATGTTGACTTTATAGGTTATGATCATTTGTCTGGCAAAGACGCAAAAATATTAAGATATAGAACAGTAAAAATAAAGGATAAAGAACAGTATCAGTTGGTACTTGATAAGACTCCGTTTTATGCAGAAGGTGGTGGACAAGTCGGAGATACTGGACACATTATGGTCGGTGATGAAAAAATCAAAGTATTAAATACCAAAAAAGAAAATGATCTTATCATCCATTATATTGATAAATTACCTACAGACATTTCTGCAGATGTAGATACTTTCGTAAATAAAGAAAAAAGAAAGCTAACAGAAAACAATCATACAGCAACGCACCTGATGCACGCTGCCCTTAGGTCTGTCTTAGGAACCCACGTGCAACAGAAAGGATCACTGGTAAAAGACGATTACTTGCGTTTCGACTTTTCTCATTATCAGAAATTATCTGATGAAGAAATCAGAAAAGTAGAGCAGATGGTCAATGCCAAAATCAGAGAAAATATTGCTTTACAAGAGTATAGAAGTATTCCGATAAAGGATGCTCAAGATGCTGGCGCGATGATGTTATTCGGAGAGAAGTATGGTGAATTTGTTAGAATGATAACTTTCGATAGCGATTACTCTAGTGAGTTGTGCGGAGGATGTCATGTCGATGCTTCAGGAGAGATTGGATTATTCGCCATAAAAAGTGAATCAGGTATTTCTGCTGGTGTAAGACGTATCGAAGCAGTAACAGCGGATGCAGCCGAAGCGTTTTTCTATAGCGAAAAAGATGAATTGAATAGCATACGATCATTATTTAAAAATGCAACGCAGACGGTGGAAAATATTTCTTCACTTCAAGAAGAAAATAAGTCTTTGAAAAAAGAATTAGAAAAATTCAAAGCACAACAAGCAGGAATGTTACAGCAAGATTTGATCAATAAATTTGAAGAAATCAATGGCATCAATGTACTCATTGAATCTATAGATCTAGATGCTAAATCTGCAAAAACATTAATTACTAATTTAGAAAATACCAAAGGTGATGCAGTGATATTTTTTACTTTGGTTAATGGCGATAAAGTGCAATTGATGTTACAAGTAAGTAAGTCAATCATTGAGTCCAAAGGCATCCATGCAGGAAAAACTATCCGTGACTTAGCAAAGCATGTTAATGGCGGCGGTGGTGGTCAAGACTTTTTTGCTTCTGCTGGTGGCACTGACCCGAATGGGGTAGAGGCTGCTAAGGAAGCGTTGCGTG
>JAHDBF010000197.1 GCA_020630525.1 Saprospiraceae bacterium | reverse complement strand
AATAAATATCCTCCATCAATCAACATTAACTTAAGTGATTTTTTTTGGTAGGAATAATGAATGATCATTGCTGGAACTGCATAAAAAAGTCCAGACATAAATCCATGGAAAGCGCCATGTGCAAAAGTTTGCTCCGCAATATCATGAAATCCGATTACAATATTTATCCCACATGCCATTGTACACATCATAATAAATGCCGTTCCATGTGTAACCAACATCCCCGATTGTGCTTGTTCGTCAGTAACTCCCGTTTCTGCTTGCCATGCTTTTCCAAATAAAGCCGTGTACCATGCAAAGCCAAGCATAAATGCTGCGCCTGCTGCGATTAAAATTTCTAGTAAAGCCATAATATTTGTTTTGATTTGTTAATATTACTGTTAATATACAAAACAAAGGGCATAAAAAAACCATTTACAGTAAAATACTGCAAATGGTTTCAATTATTTTATTATTGTGAATTAGAATCCTTGCATTCCGCCCATTGTTTTTTGGAACTGGTCGAAACTCATTTTTTGGTATCCATTATTGTCAAAGTCAAAAACACTTTTATCTAATTCGTCTTTCATCTCTACTGTTGTGTAAGTCATTTTCATTCCTTGCGCAACGATAGAATATTCCAGTGGAAAGCCTTCGATATTAAACTTATCTAGTTCTTTAATCATCTTATTACTGGCTTTGATATCCTTAGCGACGTACAATTCCATTGCCATTCCTTCTGGGCCTTTGGTATTATTTTTAGGAACTATAGTGGCTTTTATGCATTTATGTCCTAGGATTTCTTTGGTATCGGATTCGTCATATTTTATTTCAAAATTTTCTTCATCCATTTTTGGTTGTCCTTCTGCAGCTTTTTCTCTTTCTTCTTTTGTACTTTCGATTTCCATTTTTTGTCCCATTGCATCAAAGTACATTACCATAGAGTCATCGAGATTGTTTACTATACTGGTCATGACCATCATTCCACCCATCATATTTGCTTTTACCATTGCTTTATCAGGTGTGTAAAAATATTCGGTTTCTGTTCCTTTTAGCATACCCAACATTGGTTCGAGATCTTTGTTATCTGTTGTTAGGTCAGAGATTTCCATTTTCATATAACCTTCTTCTTGAGCGTTTAATTGGCTAGCATTAGTAAAAAGAAAAAGACCAATAATTGTAAGAAATAAGTGTTTCATTAATTTTTATTTAGTTTGATTGATATAACTTAAAATACCTAAAAATAGTTCCTAGCTTTTGGTGAATTCGATATACGAATGAATTTTATCGATAGACTACCAGACTATAACCCATTCATCTATATACTTAGAAAATACTTTTCCAGTATTCATAGCATCAGAAATTGCTCTGTGCTGAATTCCATCAAATTCAAATCCTTCTTTCTCCACAATAGTTTTTAGTCCAGATCTGTTGTTAGACCCAAGTCCTTTGATGGTATTGTATTGCGATTTTACATTGATAAAAAATTCTACCCATTCTGAATCCATTTTGTGTAATTCACAATTTTGTCGCAAAATTCTTTTGTCAAAATCTCCCCAAGCACCAAGCACATAATCTTCTTCTCCTACACCAATCCATTCTTTAAATTCATCGACGACAACTATGTAATCATCTGCTCGATCAATATTTTCTTGAGATATTTTTGTCAATTGTTTACAAAAGCTAGATAATATAGGATTAACAAGTGGTTTTACAAACTTGCTAAAAGTGGAAACGTTTTCTCCGTATTGATTTATTTTTACTGCACCGATCTCAATAACTTCGTTTATACCTTTGGGTGGTCTTCCTCTCCAGCATGTTGCTTCAATATCGTATATTATATAATTCAAAATAATTGTTTTATGACGATATCTTATCCGTCTTGCCAAGGAATTGTTCAAAGCCAAAATTGGTTAATCTATTGTGATAGAAATATAATAGCTTCAAACTTTGTGTTGTAATATTCTTATTCTCTAATTCAAGTACTGGCTTTTTACGGTGGAAAAGTCCCAATTTATTAAGTCCTTCTTCCAAGCATTTTTCTGCACCAGAATGTACTACTTCTGTAAGATTTATATTTCCTTTTTGTTTTAAGTTTTTTATCAAATGGCGCATTTCATTTAGCAAATCTTCTCTTTCAATTTCTGGGATATCGTGTTTTTGATTTACCAATTGGTATATGGATAACTCGGGGTACATACGTTGATACATATTAAACAGTACAAACGCCAATAAATGAGAACTGATTACGACGTTTTCTCTTTTGTAAGCTTCTAAAATCCTATTGCCTAATAACTGTGTATATACTCGCTCTCTCTGTGTATCAGTTGATTCCGAATCTCCAATTGCATAATAATCTTCCAGGTTAAGAATTTCTCCATTTATGCCGATGCTATCACCATCTTTATTTACTGGATTTCCTAAGATATCCATAGGTTTGCAAAAATGCATACTAACATCCGTTTCTCCTTTCATCAGATTATTTATAACAACGGCTACTTTTTTGAGTTTTGATTCTTTGGTTTTTAGTGGTGTGTATTTTTCTTGTCCTGTTATTTTAAGGTGTTGCTCGATAAGGCTATTCGCTTCCAAAACAAAATGGTATCCCATTATTACTGGAATGACGAATATTTTTTTGTCAATATTTCTTCTTAAGTTTAACCGTTGTGCCTCGATGGTAGATTGCATTAATCCTAACTTTAATTTTGATTCCAACGCACCAGAGCGACTCCTTGTGCCTCCAGGAAAGAAAATGTTGTTAAGCCCGACGTGCATTGATAGCGTTGCTTTTGCTTTTAGTGCTTCTAAGTAAATAGGATTTTTCTTGCGACGATCTACCCTATATGTACCAAGCCTATTCATAAAATAAGCCAATAATTCATAATCGAATAAATTCAATCCTGCGCCCCAAGAGAAAGCAGGAATCCCCAATTTCATGTCAATAAAATATCCCAATAAGATAGAGTCTAAATTACTGAAGTGTGTTGGGACCAATACGACGGTGCCATTTTTAAACAAACTTCTTGTTTCTTCTACAGAACCAGTGATGTTTAATTTATTAAGCAATTCTTCTTTTGATCCCCATGATCTAATGATGTATGGAAATCTTATTTTATTGAATAATCGCTTAAATATTGAGGTAAGATAAATTCTAGCAATTTTAAATGCTTTGGGTTGAAAACCACCAAGAATTTCTTCAGTATATCTACTGATAATTCTCCTTGCAATGGCTTTTACTTCTTCTTCAACATTATCACTAACTTTTGCTTTTGCTAGGGATTGTCCAAACTTATTCCAAACTGCATATTCATCTGGAGGATCAACTTTCCAAGGGTCATTTTTTGCCCTTTTTTTCTCTTGAAAAATGGTTTTCGCAACGACTTCGGTTAGGTCAGGATTTTTTTGGATTAATCTGTCTAGCGTATAATCGCTTAGCGCCGAAATAAATTCTACTCTAGAATTGTAAAATTTAGTGATTGGCCAATCCGCCAAATTGGGTATTATATGTGGTTTATTACTACTCAGATTAACTATTTAATGGAACGTAAAGATAGAAATTTAGTTTTCCATTTTATCGTTGAATGCTTTATTAGTTTTTTCAATAAATGCTAAAAACTCATCTCTACCTTCTGCGGATTTTGCACTTGTCACAAATTGTTGTGGTAAACTGTGCCAGTATTCTAAAAAAGCGGCGTTTATTGTTTCCACATTATTTAGCTTTTCTTGGTCTTTGAGTTTATCACTTTTGGTAAATGACATTACAAATGGGATGTGCCTCTCTCCTAACCAATTGGCAAATTCTAAGTCTAAATTTTGTAATGGATGTCTAGAATCTATCAATAATATAGCACATTGCAAGGTAGGTCTTACTACCAAGTAACGCTCTATCATTGCCTCCCATTTGGCTCTAGATTTTTTAGAAACTTTGGCAAATCCGTAGCCAGGTAAATCAACGATATACCATGATTCATTTATCAAAAAATAATTGATATGCTGCGTTTTCCCTGGGGTTCCAGATACCTTGGCGATGCCTTTTTGATTACAAAGCATATTAATCAATGAAGATTTTCCAACATTAGACCTTCCAATGAATGCGTATTCTGGGAATTCTGGCTTTGGCGCTTGGGACTCTTTTGTAAAACTACCGATAAATTCTACCGATTTTATGATCATTTTAACTAAACTTTAGGTGTAAGATAGATTACTTATATGATAAAAAAGAATGATATTTGTAGTCTAATTAAAATATGCAAGGTAAGAATTTCATATTATCTCTACTATTACTGTTTGTTTGTTCATTAACATTTGGACAATCTGAGTTTGGAATGAAGCTTGGAATGCAGAGTTATTCTATAGATAAATTAGAAAGATTGAGTGTTGAATCTGTTGGAGAAGCTGTTGATCTAGCGATTCAAGATGTTGATTTGGGTTTCCATGCAGGTTTTTATGGGAGAATAAAAATTGCGGCTCTTTATATTGAGCCTGCATTATTGCTAAATTCTCATAGCGCAACTTATCAAATACAATCTGATTCTTCTGGTACAAACGTAAATTCTGTACATAAAGAATATTATCAAAATCTTGATATTCCTATAACTTTAGGTATTAAGTTTGGGCCTGTTAAAATTCACGCCGGACCAGTCGCACACATTCACTTGAAAAGTACTTCAGAGTTGTTTGATGTAAAAGATTATGAACAGCGATTTAGCGATGCGTCTTTTGGTTATCAAGCGGGACTTGCACTGGATATTAAAAAGTTAAGAATCGAAGCCAATTACGAAGGAAATTTCTCCAAATTTGGTGATCATATGGTTTTTGCAGGGCAAGAAATTCAATTTTCTCAAAGTCCATCGAGATTGATATTTTCTGTTGGGATCGCTTTTTAGGTTTACATGCTTT
>JAHDBF010000196.1 GCA_020630525.1 Saprospiraceae bacterium | reverse complement strand
CCATCACAATCTTCGTCTATATCGTTATTGGGAATATCCACCGCATCTGGATTAATTGACGCATCCGTATCATCACAATCTTCATCTGAATTAAAACCATCATTATCCTCGTCGATTATAAGGGCAATACCATCGCAGTTTTCATCTATATCGTTATTGGGAATATCCACAGCATCTGGATTAACTGACGCGTCCGTATCATCACAATCTTCATCTGAACTAAATCCATCTCCATCGAAATCAACTTGTGCAATACCGTCACAATCTTCATCAATTGTATTGTTAAAAATTTCTGTAGCATCTGGATTTATGGAGGCATCCATATCGTCGCAATCTTCATCTGAATTAAATCCATCATTGTCTTCGTCGATTATAAGAGCAATACCATCGCAATCTTCGTCAATAGTATTATTAGGTATTTCTGTTTGGTTAGGATTCACACTTGGGTTATTGTCGTCGCAATCTATTGTATTATCAAAACCATCATTATCATTATCTGTTAGGCAAGCCACAGTATTATACAATTCATTTTCATGGAAACGAATAACGTCGCCATAAAAGAATAGGGAAAATAAATCTACATCACCATCTTGACACATATCGACAGGGACAAATTGACTTGGACTGTTGTTTACAGAATTGTAAGAAATAGAGAAAACATTTTCGGGGCTAAAATTCATATCACCATCGTTCACAAATAAATCTATTTTATACAATGATGTATTTGTGTTATTAGAAAAAACATCTATATCACCATCACCATCTGCATCTATAGGAACAACGCTGCTTCCTCCACCTCCAATAGTTATAGCCGTAAAATTCTGAGCGCCATCATTTTCCAACCAAATTCCAATACCAGAATATTTTGGCATAATGTCAATATCTCCGTCATTATCCATATCAATTGCAACAACATCAGCAGCATAATCAAAATCGGAAGAAATCAAAAACGGAGTAAAATTTTGATTGCCATCATTTATATACCATCGTATAGAACTATCGTACCAAGATGCTGAAAGAATGTCCATATCTCCATCTTGATCGAGATCAACAGCTTCGACTCCCTGTGAAGAATCTTCGTTTGTCGTTAAGATATGTTGAGTAAATTGTTCGTTTCCATTATTTTCATGCCAGGCAATAATACCTTCATTAAAATCATTACTTGCTGTAATAACGTCTAAATCACCATCTCCATCCATATCAGTTGCAAATATGTCTTCGCCATCACCAATAGAAAGAGAAATAGGTTGGACAGTAAAGTTTTGAAAACCATCATTTTCAAACCAAGCTAGCCCGTTGTCAACATCATCAGCAGCAGAAAGGATATCCATATCTCCATCTTGATCAAGATCTATAACATATAGCCCCTCTACATTATCTTGCCAGAAAGCCAAGTTATGAGATTCATAATTATCATTACCAAGATTTTCATACCAATTGATGTCGTACCCCCATAAGTCGGCAGCTACGAAATCCATATCCAAATCGCCATCAATATCAGCGGCATAAATAGATCTAGGACCATCCATTGAGACAATATTAGTCGAAGGAACTACACTAATTGTAGAAAACGGTTGTGCTTGTATATTTAAAAATGAAAGCACCATAATAATGGTAATGAACACTCTCATCATATTTTTTTTGTGGTTAAATATTTGTGACAAAGTTAGAAAAATAGAACAATAATTTAGATATGTAGAAGGTAAAAAATGCACTGAATGTATTCAGCGCATTTTTTTATCTCTTTATTATTTTTTGAAACCTTATGATCGTTCAAAAAGAAAATTTCCATCAAGATCAAATGCTACGACTAAACGATCTCCATCTATAAGTAATTTTACAACATATTTATCTTCGAATAAGCGTGCTTTCTTTAGTTCAGCGCTTGCATAGTTTTCAGTAATGTAATCTGTAATAGCTGTTGGCAAATCTTCAATAGCCACTTGTTCGCCAGGGCGGTCATTGCAAGAAGGCTTACTCGTACAATCTAATTCTTCCACAAAATTGCCTTCGAGATCAAATTTTAAAAGTATATGATCTGTAAGCCCTATGATGTAAAAGTCGTCTTTCAATTTCGCTTTTCTAATTTCTGCATCAGGATAATTGGTCGTAACGTATTCTGTAATTGCAACTGGTAAGTCTGCAATTTCGACCATGGTAAGAGAATCTTTATTCCCACAGTGCCCGCCTCTACGTCCTCGTCTTCCTACTAGATTTTCACCATCTGCATTGAAATATGCGTTTTGTTCATTAGCCAATCGCACCTCGAATCCTAAGTCTTCTACCTCTACAGACTGTTCGATATAGGTGTCAAAATAATGATCTGCGGTAAATGCTACTATTGTGGGAGGGAGCTCATTTGGATCAATAACTTCTCTATTTTGGGATGTTGCAATTTCTTCTATTAATAGATCATCTGTCAGCACTTCATTTGTTTTATCACAAGAAGTAAAAATTGCAAGAGTAAGCATACACATAAAAACAAACATTAAGTTTTTCATCTTTATTTTTTTAAATTTTTGAAAATAAGTAATTAGAAAGTGTACTTTTCTTATCGATATAAACCTGTTTTAGTGATTAATCATTTGCAAAATCACTATAAAGACAAGCATCTTTTGAAAAGACCTACCTTAGATTCAATTTTTTTTAAAAAAATAAGATTCACTACTAGTTTTTCAATCCCATTCCACTTCTAACATCTTTATTGTTCGCATATCTAATTGTCCAACAGGAAGACCGTTTTGCTTTTGAAACAAGGTCAATGCAGCTTTCGTTTTAGTCTCCATCCGATTATTTACGTCAACATCATAACCCAAATCTTTTAGTCTCTGCTGTATATTTTTAATGAGAGGAGTTTGCCTCCCACAGCCTGTAGAAAAAATTTCTCTCCGTTGAGACCAATTTCCTTTTTTTAATTTAAAATAGCGTAAATACTTTCCTTGGGTTAAAGCTCCATAGCTTTCCCCTTCATCAAAAGGGATATCTAAAAAATCAACAGATTCTAATTCAACAATTTGAGGTATGTTTATTAATCGCTTAACTTCTACTACTTTAAAGGATTCATTTTCGTTAAACTGTATCGTAGTATATTTAGCTGGAATTTCTATGGCACATATCGCCATGTAAGAACCCTTCGGCGCACTAACAGCATGAGCATCATATTGTTTCAGGATATAAGTATAATAGGCATCTTGAGTTAAAACTCTAAATATTTTTTCTCCTTTGTTTTTTATCGTATCTAATTCCGTTTCCCAAGTCGGAGCAGTAACTTTAAAGTGCCTTTCTGCTGCTTGAGGAATACTGTCTGCTTGCTCTAGTAATAAACGAAAAGCATAGCACTTTCCAGGTTCCCAATTTTGAGTTGTAACATCTAGCTGATCTTGTGCAAAAAGATTGCTAGCGATAAGAAGAATAAACAACGGGATGAAATAGTTTTTATTAATTTTCATACTTACAAGACTATCAATAGTAAAAATTGGTTGCATTAAAAGTCTTACTGTAAATACAATATTTTCCTTACTTTTGACAAAAGACCTGTTCGGATTAAAACAATAAAAATGGAAATCTTAATTATAATTGCTTATCTCTTCATTTCATTGACTGTCGGAATTTACCTGTATTACTGGAGTTCTCTTTTTAAGAAAATAGGATCATCAACTGCTGAAGAACTAAATGAGGGAAAAGAAATAGATGAATACCATATTAATGAGTCAGAAGCAAAAGGGTATAATTACTTTGGAGCCATTGTATTTGTAGTCTTAGGAATTACCATCTGGTCATTGCTTGGAATTACGATAGGTAAAATTGCCTCAAATATAACGAACCATGGTATATTGAAATGGACGGTTTATGTGTTGATGTATTTTATCTTTTTGCGTTTTCCGTTTGGTGTTGGAAATAAAATGGTCAAACGATCCTACGATTTTAAGCACTTTCCCGAAAAGATATTCTTTTCACTCACAATGATTGTATCTTATATCGTTTCTATTTGTTGCTTTGATAGCTTACCACAGTTTATGAAATGGCATTTAGTCTTTTTAAATTAAACATGATGGGCTCTATCTCTATTAAATTATCTTTATGCTTATATAATCCCTATCATGTAGAGTTTTTGCTGGTCTATCGTTTGGGCATTTTGACCTTACAAAAACCCAAGACCAAAATTTCTGATGATTATAAATTGTAAAACTATAACAATTATTTATGATCACCTTGAATTTTCTTCTTGATAAAAAAGCTAATAGCAAAAAGGGCGATGCCTATTACTAAACCTATTTTGGTATCTTGTAACTCTATCAAATAAAAACTAATCATGAATATGAATACACCTATTATCGTGTAAATAAATTCTGATTTATTTCTTTTAAAATCGTCCTTATATCCAAAATATAGAAAAACAATTAACCCTAAGACCATCAGTGCTCCTGACATATTAGTTATCTTTTTGCCAATCCTCTTTCAAAATTCCAAAACTAACAGAGTCGTAATAATCGCCATCTACAATTCTTGCTTTTTTGTATTCGGCTTCTTTATGTAGTCCTAATTTTTCTGCTAGCTTTAGCATTCCAATATTACCTGACCAAGTCGACAAACCTACTCTTACCAAAGAAGGATATTCCTCAAATATTTTAGAAATCCACAACTTCAATGCAAGGTATCCAAAGCCCTTTCCCCAATCCTTTTCATCAAATATTACCAGACCTACTTCCAACCAATTGGTCTCCTTAGATTTCCAATACCAATTTACTTCACCGAGTAAATCATTCTCTTCATTTGAAATTAATGTAGGTATTTTAGTAGCTATATTTTCTTTATCGCTTTGAGATAAACGTGCTCTTAGTTTTTCTATATAAGCTTTAACTTCTTCTTCTGTATCCTTTTTAAAATAAGGTCCATTAAAATTGTGGTAACGAT
>JAHDBF010000195.1:2847-4918 GCA_020630525.1 Saprospiraceae bacterium | reverse complement strand
TATTTACACAAATATACAAAGTGGCATATAAATTACATTCTAAATTTAAACCTACTGGTGATCAACCCACCGCAATTAAGCACCTGGTGGATGGCATAAATAGTCAAGAACGTGCACAAGTATTACTGGGCGTAACAGGTTCTGGAAAAACATTTACCGTTGCGAATGTTATCCAAGAAGTAAAAAGACCAACCCTAGTTTTGACGCACAACAAGACTTTGACTGCTCAGTTGTATGCCGAATTTCAAGAGTTTTTTCCAGAGAATGCTGTTGAGTATTTTGTATCTTATTACGATTATTATCAGCCAGAAGCATACATCACCCATTCGGATATGTATATCGAAAAAGACTTGTCTATAAACGAAGAGATTGATAAATTGAGACTAAGGGCTACAACATCTTTGCTTTCTGGGAGAAGAGATATTATCATAGTTGCATCAGTATCTTGCATTTATGGTATGGGAAATCCCGATGACTACAAAGCAGGGATAATAAGACTAGAAAAAGGCCTAAAAATTAGTAGGAACCAATTCCTATATCGTTTAGTTCAAAGTCTGTATTCTAGAACAGAAAATGATTTTAATAGAGGAACCTTTAGGGTGCGTGGAGATACCATTGACATACATTTACCTTATGTTGATTATGGTTATAGAGTCATTTTTTTTGGAGACGAAATAGAAGAAATCGAACGACTAGAAATAAGTAGTGGTAAGCGAATAGAACCATTGACACATGCGGCAATTTTTCCAGCAAACTTGTATGTAGCTCCTAAAGACAGAATCAATCTGATCATCAAAGAGATAGAAGATGAATTATTTGAACATCAAAAATTCTTTGAAAGTGAAGGTCGTTTTTTAGAAGCTAAAAGAATCAAAGAACGGGTAACTTTCGATCTCGAAATGATGCGCGAATTGGGTTATTGTAATGGGATTGAGAATTACTCTAGGTTTTTTGATGGTAGAGTACAAGGTACACGGCCATTCTGTTTATTAGATTATTTTCCGGATGATTACCTAATGGTTGTGGATGAAAGTCATGTGACATTGCCTCAAGTACGAGGAATGTGGGGCGGAGATAGAGCCAGGAAATTAAACTTAGTAAACTATGGTTTTAGGTTGCCTTCTGCAATGGATAATCGACCGTTGAATTTTGATGAATACGAAGGATTGGTTAATCAGATTATATACGTTAGTGCAACACCAGGAGATTTTGAATTGGAGCAAACTCAAGGATTGGTAGTGGAACAAATTGTGCGTCCTACTGGATTACTGGATCCTCCTATCGAAGTGCGACCGAGCATTAATCAGATCGATGACCTATTGGATGAAATCCACAAAAGAATAAAAATTGATGAGCGTGTATTGGTAACTACTTTGACAAAAAGAATGTCAGAAGAGTTAACTGAATATTTGGTAAAACTAAGCATTAAAGTCCGATACATTCACTCTGAAGTGGATACCATGGATAGGGTAGAAATACTCAGAGATTTGCGTTTAGGTAAGTTTGATGTGCTAGTAGGAGTGAACCTATTAAGAGAAGGATTGGATCTTCCTGAGGTTTCACTGGTTGCAATAATCGATGCTGATAAAGAAGGATTTTTGAGGAATGCTAGATCGCTGACACAGACCGCAGGTAGAGCTGCAAGGAATGCCAACGGTTTGGTGATATTCTACGCGGATAAGGTTACGGACAGTATGCAAAAAACCATTGATGAAACTAACCGTCGTAGGGCTGTTCAAATCGAATACAATGATAAGCACGGAATTACTCCAATGACTATAATGAAGTCTAAAGAGGATATTATGAATCAAAAATCAATTCTTGATATCAGAAGTGGCAATGTTTCTAAAGCTTATGTAGAACCAAAACATATGACGGTAGCTGCCGACCCAATCGTCCAATACATGAATAAAGATCAACTTGAAATGCTAATTAAGGCAACTGAGCATAAGATGAAAAAAGCGGCTAAGGAATTGGATTTTATTTCTGCTGCGCAATACCGTGATGAGATCTTTGAGTTTAAGAAGAAGTTGAAGAGCTCTGTTTAAAGATTAAAGTGTAAAGTTTAAAG
>JAHDBF010000195.1:0-2747 GCA_020630525.1 Saprospiraceae bacterium | reverse complement strand
TTTTTTAGTGATTGGTTTTTTAGAATTCTTTTTTTATGAATAAATATGATGCTATCGTTTTTGATTTTGGGAATATTTTTCTGGATCTCGATTTTGAGGCGACCTTTAATAAATTTCAAGAGTTACTAGGTATTCCTTTTTTGCGAGATAATATTCCAGAGGAACTAAAGCATCCATTGCGACAGCATGAAAGAGGAAAACTTTCTACAGATGATCTCATCGCTTCTTTTCAAAAAGTAAATGGAGATATTACTAAAGAATCATTTATTGATGCTTGGAATTTAATGCTGTTAGGTATTCCAAAAAATCGCATTGAATACATCATGCATTTACAGAAAGATTATAAAATATATCTGTTGAGTAACATCAACGAAATTCACGAAGCATGGATTGATGATTATCTCCTAGAAACTTATGGAATTCGTGATTTTAAAAGAGAATTTTTTGATGGCTTTTACTACTCACATTATGTTGGAATGCGAAAACCTGATAAAGAAATTTATAAATTTGTAGGAACTGATCTAAAAGAGAAGGGAGTAGAGAATTTTATCTTTATTGATGACCTTTCTGAAAATATTGAAGCAGCAAAAGCTTGTGGCTGGAACGGTGCTGTTCATAATCCCCAATATGATATTGTTGATCGATTAGAAGGATATTTAACAGTTTAATTATAAATGATTTTCCGTTAAGTATGAAGATTTAAATTGATAACACAAATGTGTGGCTAAAGTCAAATTACATTGAATTAATTTCCCACTTGGTTAAAACAGACTGAAATCTGGGCAACAATTATATTGAGTTTTAAAATAATAAGTATAACAAGTTTATAAAATCATTCGAATGAAATTCGGTACAAAAACAATACATGCAGGTATAAAACCAGATCCATCAACAGGTGCGATCATGACGCCAATATTCCAGACATCCACTTACGTTCAAGAAGAACCAGGAAAACATAAAGGTTATGAATATGGCAGGTCGCAAAACCCTACAAGGGATGTGTTACAAAATAATCTTGCCGCGCTCGAAAATGGGAAATATGGTATTTGTTTTAGTAGCGGAGTTGCTGCCATGGATGCCATTATACGGTTGATGAAAACTGGAGATGAATTTATCAGTGTAAATGATTTGTATGGTGGTTCGTATAGATTAATGATGCAGATCCATGCTAAGTTTGGGATACAATCCAAATTTATAGATCTCAATAATCCTGAAAATTTACGCAATCATATTTCTAGTAAAACTAAGATTGTTTGGTTAGAAACGCCAACCAATCCTATGCTAAATATTACAGATATAAAAGCCATTTGTGAAATTGCGAAAACATATAATGCACTCGTGGTTGTAGACAATACTTTCGCTTCTCCTTATCTGCAAAACCCATTGGACTTAGGTGCTGATATTGTCATGCACAGTGCAACAAAATATATCAATGGACACTCAGATGTGGTATTGGGAGCTGCAGTTACTAACAATGATGAGATTGCAAAAGAGTTATATTTTATACAAAAATCTACTGGAGCTGTTCCTGGTCCACAAGATTGTTTTTTGACACTTCGCGGAATTAAAACACTACACATCAGAGTGCAACGGTCTTGTGAAAATGCTGCGGCGATCGCTAATTTTTTAAATCAACATCCTGCGATAGGAAAAGTATATTATCCAGGTTTTGAAGATCATCCCAATCACGAAATTGCGAAAAAACAAATGAAAGATTTTGGTGCCATGATCTCTTTTGACCTGAAGGAAAATACGGTAGAAAATGCCAAGTCGGTAATGAGCAATACCAAATATTTTGCATTGGCAGAATCACTTGGTGGCGTAGAATCATTGATCGGACATCCAGCGACTATGACACATGCTTCGATCCCAAAAGCAGATCGACTCAAAGTTGGGTTGACAGATTCTCTGATCAGATTAAGTGTGGGAATTGAGGATATAGAAGACTTAATAAATGATCTAGATCAAGCCATAAAAAAGATGGTTGACGAAAATTCACGAATATTTTGATGAATTTTCCGACATATTGATTATCTTTGTATTAATATGTTGGCTGAAAATTTAAAATATCTACGGAAAAGCAAAAAACTTTCCCAACAATTGCTTTCTGATACACTTGAGATTCCTAGGACAACCTTAGGGGATTATGAGCGAGGATATACAGAACCTAGTGTGGAAACTTTGACGCGTTTGGCAGACTTTTACAAAGTTTCTATAGATGGTTTATTAAAATCCAAACTCCAATATGCAGACCCCGAAGATTTTGGAAAATCTAACATGAAGGTACTGGCAATCACTGTCGATGAGTTCCAAAGGGAAAACATTGAATTGGTTGATACTAAAGCTGAAGCAGGCTATTTATCTAGTTTCCAGGATCCAGAATATGTCAAAGATTTACCGAAAATCAGGTTTCCTAATATTCCTCAAGGGACATTCCGTGGTTTCGAAATCCATGGTGACTCTATGTTGCCTATGGAACCAGGAAGTATAGTCATATCTCAATATCTTGAGCGCATCGATCGTATAAAAGACGGCAAAACATACGTCGTAGTCAGTAAGGAAAATGGCTTAGTTTATAAGCGACTAAGAAAAGATGATGAAACAAACACCTTGCATCTTTTTTCCGATAATGAATCCTATCTTCCATACACAATGCACTATTCCGAAATAGATGAACTGTGGGAATACTATGCCCATCTAAGTTTTTCGGATTCCCACCATACGTTTAACTCCATGATTGAGCAGAA
>JAHDBF010000028.1:6122-29426 GCA_020630525.1 Saprospiraceae bacterium | reverse complement strand
TGTTGGCTAATGGTAGCTAACTAAATTATACAACCATCAACCCAAAAATCACTTAGTCAAAACCTTAATACTTATCCCAGATTCTACACGATCACCAAGTTCCATTCCATTCAAAATAGCCAGTTCTTGCAATTGATCTTGTTTGGCATTAAATCCTTGTAGGACTTGCTGAAGTGTCCCGCCTTTTTGTACCCTTACGATTTTTATTCTTGTAGCTTTCACATTTATTTTTGACTGATCAGTCAAGCTTTTAAATTTTGTCATCGTTGTTTTAAAAGCACCATTGTATTTATTAAAATCAGATTTTAATGCCATTCCGTGAAACATGTAGACATATTGTCCATACTGAATTAAGTAACTTAAAATTCGTATTGGTTCTGATGCTTGACCTTGTTGTTGAGTTTGCTGCTGGGTAGCTTGTTCGGATAACATTGTGATGGCATTAAACCCATTTACAGTGGTGTTTTTTTGTTCAAATACGGTAAGTTTAGCATCTGTAACTAGTTTGTTTGCTGCTGCAGAAAGTGTTTTTTCTGATGAGATGGTAAATTGCATGAGTGCCTTGCCATCTTGAGGAGCCATTTGCACAACAGAAGGTGCATTTTGTAATTTCCAATTATTTGGAACAGGAAACTGGAATTTTAGTTCTGGATGGTAGAACACATTATTCTCTACATATCCTTGTTTTGGATCTTCACCATAAACCATTCCGTCTATCATTTTTAAGTAACTATTTCTATTTACTTTTTTCTGTCCAGGAACTTGGGCTTGCCATTCTTCGGCATGTTGATGTACTTTATTGTGTCTATCCGCAGGATTCGGGTGTGTGCTTAGAAAATCAGGAATACTGGCTCCTGCTTGCACTTGCAGTCGCTCCAATGTTTTAAAAAACTCTGCCATTTCATTGGCGTCATATCCTATTTTAGTAGAATATTCAGCACCTAATCGATCAGACTCGCTCTCATTATCTCTACCAAATTTTAAAAACAATAATCCCAATCCTTGGCTGGCTTCATTAGCCAAACTTCGGAATTTTTCTGAAGCAATCATTCCAGCCATAAATCCCACTTGACCAATCATCTGCTTGGTATATTGCTTTGCAGAATGTCTAGCTGTTATGTGACCAATCTCATGACCCAATACTCCAGCAAACTCAGCTTCGTTATTAAAATGTGCCATGATCCCTCTAGTAAAATATACATAACCACCTGGCAAGGCAAATGCATTTACTACTGGAGAATCTAGAATTTTAAAATTGTATGCGAGGTCTGGTCTATGCGATACTTTAGCCATTTGCTGTCCTTTTTGATCAATAAAAGTCTGCAGTTCGGTATCTTCATAAAGCCCATAAGCTGCGACAATACTAGGGTCAGATTGATCTCCTAAGGCTTGTTCTTGCTTAGAAGACATAAGCATTACTTCTTTTTTTCCTGTAACAGGATTCCTTGCACAACTAAATAGTAGTATCGAAATTAAGGCCAAAATTGAAAATCTAATTGTCGTATTTTTCATAGCAATTGCGGTTATTATATTTTATATTAGTATAGAAATTGGATCATTTGATATATAAACCCATCATTTGTGTCAAAAATTCAAATTTTGTACATAAATAAGACGTAAAATGTAATAAAATGGGTTTCTTCGTCAACGAATTTAATCATTCATTAATTTTTATTTATTGAAAACCAATAAACTATTCACATTTCCCAACCTTATTACCATAGGAAATCTATGTTTTGGATTTCTAGCGATGGTACAAGAAAATGCAATGATTGGTATCTTTTGTATCATGATGGCGATGTTCCTGGATTTGTTTGATGGTATCATTGCTCGGATGATGGGTACTGAAGGTGAGATTGGTAAACAATTAGATTCTTTAGCGGATATGGTTAGTTTTGGTATTGCACCAGCGATGATCTATTTTCGACAATTTGAACATTCAGGTTACTTTACGCAGATTGGGATTTTTGTCTTTATAAGTGCTTGTGCGTTAAGACTTGCAAAATATAATATTACAGATTCTGGAAAGACCTTTCAAGGCCTGCCTTCTCCGGCAGCGGCTAGTTTTATTATAGGTATTATTATGGCTCATATAACAGAAGTATCTTGGGTTGCACCAATATTTAATAACGAAATAGCATACATATTACTTCCAATAGCCATTGGGATTTTAATGATAAGCAACCTCACCATGTTTTCTTTTAAAACAATTAAAGATGGTTTTAGAGAAAATATTGGACTTTTCCTCTGTATTTTTACCTTCGTTGCAACTTTGTTGATTCAAAAAGAGTTAACCTTATTGATGACAGCAATTGTTTATATTTTACTGTCTTTTATCGTAAATTTGCGGGCGCAAAAGAAATAATCACATGGCAATTATAATTACTGATGAATGCATCAACTGCGGAGCATGCGAACCAGAATGTCCGAATAATGCAATATATGAAGGTGGATTCGAATGGATGATGTCAGAAGGCACAACCATTAAGACGGAGTACACTTTAGAAGGAGGGAAAACCGTTGGAGCTGATGACAAACAAGAACCAGTTTCTGATGATTTATACTTTATCGTTCCTGATAAGTGTACAGAATGCAAAGGTTTTCATGACGAACCTCAATGTGCTGCTGTGTGCCCAGTAGATTGTTGTGTTCAAGATCCAGATAGAGAAGAAACTGAAGAAGTTTTGTTAGAAAGGCAAGCAACTTTGCATGCATAATTAGATTGAAAAGTCATTTCTCAAAATCTCTTACTCAAGATATACTTCTTTCACTTTATCCAATTTTACGCGGATATTTTCTTTTAATGTAGTAGCTAATGATAGACCTACATAGTCTACTTTAATAGGAAAAGACTTGTGTTTTCTGTCCACTAAAACTGCCACTTGAACTGACTCTGCTAATGTTTCAAAAATAGGCTTGAAAGCGTAAAATATCGTTCTTCCAGTATTCGCAACGTCATCGACAATAATCACGGTTTGATTTTTTAACGATTGAACATCTATAGACAAGTTTGTGCCTTCCAATGGTGCTGCAGGATTCAGCTTTATTTGTATTAATTCAATTTGGGTAGAATGTAATTGTGTCAATTGATCAGCCAAAAGCTTTGCAAATTTTTGTCCAGCATTATTGATTCCTGCTAAATATAGCTTTTTAGCATTGTAATTATTTTCAAGAATCTGATAAGCCAATCTTTTGATCTTTTTATCAATTTGCTCGTTAGATAATATAGGTAATTTGCTCATGACAATCTTTGAATATTTTTGTGTGAATGCGCTTTTGACTAAAAAAATATGGCTTTCAATGGAAATTCCAATTCATTCATAAATTCTTATGCGTAAAAATATAACAATCTTTGTATTTTGCTTCTTTAAGTGATAATTCAATGGGAATACAACAAATTGCATTCATTTTATTAATGGCAGTCGTCGGTTATTTCGCTTTTAAGCGATATTCTAGATTGCGGAAAAATATCATGATCGGTAAAGAAGTCGAATTAGAAGGAAATTCTAGCGAACGGTGGAAAAATACATTTCTAGTCGCTTTCGGGCAGAAAAAAATGTTTAAAAATATCATTCCAGCTGTTTTCCACTTTTTTATTTATGCTGCTTTTCTAATGACTCAAGTAGAATTGATTGAAATTATAATCGATGGGATAGCAGGAACGCACCGTTTCTTTGCACCGATGCTTGGCGGATTTTATACTTTCTTAATTAGCTTTATTGAGATACTTTCTGTACTCGCATTTGTATCAACAATTATATTTTTAGCTAGAAGAAATATATTGAAAATACCACGATTCAAAAAGTCAGAAATGTCAGGTTGGCCAACCCTAGACGGTAATTTGATTTTATATGGAGAGCTTTTATTATTAATAGGTATTTTCTCAATGAATGGAGCAGATACTGTTTTACAAAGTATCGGAAGTGCGCACTATTATGATACTGGGAATTTAGCCATTAGTTCTTGGTTAGGACCTGCATTGTTTGGTAGTTTAGGAGAAGGTACTTTAATTGGTATCGAAAGATTTGGATGGTGGCTACATATTCTTGTTGTTTCAGGATTTATTATTTACCTGACTTATTCAAAACATTTGCACATATTGCTTGCGTTTCCTAATGTATACTTTGCAAAATTGCGGTCTAGAGGAGCGATAAAAAATATGCCTGCCATCATGAACGAAGTTAAATCTATGATGGGTTTAACGGAGGAAGTACCTGCTGAAGAGATGACAGACGAGTTGCCAAATTTTGGAGCGAAAGATGTCTTTGATTTGGACTGGAGGACTTTATTAAATGCATATACTTGTACAGAATGTGGAAGGTGTACTTCTGAATGTCCAGCTAATAAAACAGGAAAAAAACTATCGCCAAGAAAAGTCATGATGGACATTAGAGATAGGGTAGAAGAAGTCTCTGATCACATCGCTAAAGAGAATATTACAGACCTTAGCACTTATGATGATGGAAAAAGCTTATTCGATTATATCACTAAAGAAGAATTGTTTGCCTGTACAGCATGTAATGCATGCGTTGAGGCTTGTCCAATAATGATAGATCCATTAGGACCGATTTTAGAAATGAGAAGATATGAAATATTAACCGAATCCGCAGGACCAAAGGATTGGTTACCAATGTTTAACAGTATGGAGCAAGTAGGTGCAGTATGGCAAATGCCAGAAGCAAGAGATGCTTGGACAAATCAATTGAAATAAATGGAAGGACAGATACAAGTAAAAAAAATGGCAGAATATGCTGCCGAAGGTAAAAATCCAGAAGTACTCTTTTGGGTTGGTTGTGCAGGTAGTTATGATGCAAGAGCACAAAAAGTTACGGTTGCATTAACAAAGATATTGCACAACGTAGGAATCGAATTTGCCATCTTGGGAGAAGAAGAGACATGCACAGGTGATCCTGCTAGGAGAGCGGGAAATGAATTTCTTTTCCAGATGCAAGCTTTGCAAAATATAGAGGTGTTGAACGGATACGGTGTGCGTAAAATCGTTACTGCATGTCCGCATTGTTTCAATACCATCAAGAATGAATACCCAGAATTGGGTGGAACATATGAGGTGATTCACCATACACAACTGCTCCAAGATTTAATGGCAGCAGGAAAACTCAAGGTAGAAGGAGGTGCATTTAAAGGTAAAAAAATCACCTACCATGATTCGTGCTATTTGGGAAGAGTTAATGGCGAATATACTGCTCCAAGAAAAGTAATGGAGGCATTAGATGCTGACTTGGTAGAACTCAAACGATGTAAAACTAATGGTCTCTGTTGTGGTGCAGGAGGAGCGCAAATGTTTAAAGAGGACGAACCAGGAGATAAACGTATCAATATAGAAAGGGTAGAGGAGATTGAAGGATCGAATGCAGATATCGTTGCTGCCAATTGTCCATTCTGTATTACGATGATTACTGATGGAGTCAAAGCAAAAGAAAAACAAGATAAAATCATGGTTTTTGATTTATCAGAAATGATTGTTGATTCTAACAAATGGTAAACCAATGCTAAGAGAAGTAATAGCCTTACCGATGGAATCACGCGTATGGATTTATCAATCTGATAGAGAATTTTCTTACGATGAACTAGATGACATTCGTCCTGTGTTGTATCGCTTTGTAGAAAATTGGGAAAGTCATGGTGTTCCTGTTACCGGATATGCCAATGTTTTTCACAAGAGATTTATTGTAATCATGGCTGACGAAACAAGTCACGGAGTGAGTGGTTGTTCGACAGATTCGTCAGTGAATATAGTGAAAGAGTTAGGCGCACAATTAAATGCAGACTTTTTTAATAGAATGCTTTTCGCATATTTTGATGAGGAAGAAAATATTCATGTTTTATCTAAAGACGATTTTTCTAAAGCATATACTGATGGAGTTATCAATGATAACACTTTAGTTTTTGATCATCTAGTTAAAACCAAAGAACAGTTTATTGATAGATGGGTGTTGCCACTAAAGGATAGCTGGCACAAAAGATTTGTGTGACAGACATTTCCAAAAATCAGATCATATTATAATAATGATTAATATGTTTCTGCATTTAACTGTATTCTAGATATTTGTCATCAACGGTATCTGTGTTCAACATTTTGACATCTTTATGATAGTTTTGATAAACTTTCCATGGTGCTTTGTCTCCTTGTTTTGGTAATATGTCCAACGACCGTTTTATATATCCAGCATCAAAATCTAATAGCGGTTCGGTCGCGAATTTTTGTGGATCAAACTTTGGCGTACACACCTCATAGTTATTGTCATCCATATACTTTAGTACTTCGGAAGCAAAACTGCAATTCAAATCACATTTCAATGTCCATGATGCGTTGGTGTAACCAACAGTAAATGCCATATTTGGCACTCCACCAAACATTGCACCTTTGTATGCATGTAACTTTCCTGTATGTACTTCTTTTCCATCGATCTTAGGTTTTACACCTCCAATCAATTGTATTTTTAATCCCGTTGCAGTAACAATAATATCTGCTTCAAGTTCTTTTCCTGAATTTAAAAGAATGCCTTTTTCTGTAAACCTATCGATAGTATCCGTTACTATTTTAGCTTTGCCTGATTTCATAGCATCGAACAAATCATTGTCTGGTACTAGACATAATCTCTGATCCCAAGGGTTATATTTTGGACTAAAATCTTCTTCTTTGTATAGTTCACCCAATTCTTTCTTGATCTTTTTCTTAAAGAATGCCGCCATTTTGTCTGGCCATTTTTTACAGGCTTTATAGATCCAAATCGACAATTGTACATTTTTTCTTCTGGATAAAGAATGAGCTGTTTTTGCAGGGAAGATCTTCTTAAAAAAATTGGCAATAATATCTTCACTAGGCATATTAAAAATATACGTTGGAGAGCGTTGAAGCATGGTAACCTGATTTGCTTTTTTTGACATTTCTGGCACTAGTGTAACCGCTGTCGCTCCACTGCCGATTACAATTACTTTTTTATCAGTATAGTCCAAATTGGTGTCCCATTTTTGTGGATGCAATACTGTGCCTCTAAAATCTTCAATTCCTTTAAAGTCAGGAGTAAATCCTTCATCATAATTATAATAACCACTACAAGCAAAAATGAATTTGGTTTTGATGGTCATGTTGTTTACGTCGGCATGATCTTTTATTTCAATTGTCCACATTTTTTCTTTACTATCCCAAGAAGCATCGGTAACCTTATGGTTGTATCTGATCTTAGAATCTAAATTGAATTCTTTAGCTGTTTCTTTTATATAAGAAAGTATTGATGGCCCATCAGCAATTGCTTTAGGGTTTTTCCAAGGGAAAAAAGGAAACCCTAAAGTGTACATGTCTGAGTCAGAACGTATACCAGGATATTTAAATAAATCCCAAGTTCCTCCCATTGCAGCTCGTGCTTCTAAAATCAAAAAAGATTTATTGGGACATTTATCTTGAGTATGATATCCAGCACATATTCCTGATATTCCTGCACCGATTATAATAACATCATACACCGGAATTTGATTGACACTCATCTTTCTTGAATTATTTATTCCAAAGTAGTGAAAATTACAATTATTTCACTTTAATTGTTGAATTAATAGCACTGCTTTTTGCAAATTCACGTTTAAGTTTAATGACAAATATTTTATCTTGTTGATATCTAAAATAAAAACCATTACAATTTTTCTTTGCTGTTTTTTGTTTGTTCAGCTGTTCATTCAAGCACAAAAAGACACAAGTGATGACAACTTTATGGCTGGTGTAACGATGCCCTTGCACTTTGATGATGCATCATATGATTATACACCATTGATTGAAGAAATTGTTGATTTAAAAGCAAATTGGATAGCATTGACTCTGCGATTTTACCAGCAGGATATTACTGCATCAAAGATTGAAATTCCTGAATTAGGTACTAGATTTTGGCAAAGATTAGAATCAACAATACAGACGTGCAGATCTAAAAACCTAAAAGTATTTGTCATCCCGATCGTGTTTTTAAAAGATGCAAATAAAGGAGATTGGCGTGGTAATATAAAACCTAATAACATTGATCAATGGTTTGGATATTATCGTCATATGATATTGAGAGTTGCAGAAATATGCGAAGATTATGGCGTAGAAATGCTTTCAGTTGGTTCAGAATTAAGTTCGATGCAAACGAAGAAATCTCGTTGGAATATGTTGGTTGAAGATACTAAAAGTTACTATGGAGGTAAATTATGTTATTCTGTAAATTGGGATGCCATATCGTCATTATCGTTTCACAGTAGCTTAGATTTGGTTGGTATCAGTGCTTATTTCCCATTAACTAATGTAAATGACTTTGACCCAAAACCTGCTAAACTTTTAAAGTCTTGGAATAATATTAAATCTGACATTAAAAAACAAACAGCGCATATTAGCAAACCGTTTTTCTTATCAGAAGTTGGCTATCGATCGTTTGATGGTGCTGCATTTAAGCCATACGAACATAGTACTGATGGTGATCAAGATTTAAAAGAGCAGTATGATTGCTTTAATGCTTTCTTAGAATGTTGGCGTAATGATAAAGACCTTGCAGGAGCATTTATTTATGAAACTTACAAGTATGGCAAAGGTTTGGATTTGGGCTATAATTTTATCGGTAAGCCTGCAGAAAAATTGGTTAGAGAATTTTTGAAAAGTAAGTTAGAATAGTTTTTGACTCAATAGAAACACCTTTCAAGATTTTTCCTGAAAGGCGTTCTTCATTAGATGTTTAAATATTATTTCTTACCAAAGACATGGACTTTTGCTTTCCTTCTTGAATTGTTTTTTGTGTCATACCAGAAAGTAATCTTTTTTATAATTCTCTTTCCTCCTTCTAAATCTATAACACGTGTATCACTTTGTTTTGTGAAATTATGCTTAAGTGGGATATTGTCTTTCGAACCATTTCCATATTCAACGACCATTTTATGCATATTTAGATTTCCTCCCGAGACTAATAGTTTTAACTTTTTAAACCCTCCTTCTGTAGTTCCTACATAAAGCACATCTTTATCTAGTTTGTAAGATACTTTTTTTGTTCCAAGTTTTTTCCATTTTCCTATTTGACTATCTAAAGTTGTGAAAGAAGAACCTAAAAAAAACGTAATTAGCATGGTCAATAAACTCAAAGTAGATTTCATAATTTCTATTTTTTGTGTCGTAATGCTTATTAGATGTAGTAGGCAATAAAAGGTTTAATCTGAGATAGATTTTTTTTCAAATTTCGAAAATAAGACCTGTAGTTACTTACTTCCAAAAGGATTGCTTGTTTATTAATAATATTGTCAATAAGAAATGTAGTCTCTACATCCATGTAGTTTCTAAGTAATCAAACTTGTGAGGATAGTCAGTATTGTAATGCAGTCCTCTACTTTCTTTTCTCATTTGTGCACCCTTAGTAACCAAGTATGCAATGGTAATTAAGTTTCTGAGTTCTGAAAGTTGTGGTGAAATTTTCGATTCTTTGTAAAGCGCTTCCGTTTCGCTAAAGAGAAGGAACAATCTTTTACTTGCCCTTTCTAATCTTACATCAGTTCTGACTATTCCAACATAATAACTCATTATTTCTTTTAGCTCTTTCCAACTTTGCGTAATTAATACCATCTCTCGCGGATCTATAGTACCTTCTGCATCCCAGTCAGGAATACCTTCTTTCCAATCTTTTTGATCAATAGTTTTTACAATATCTGCGCCAACTCTATACCCAAAGACCAAACCTTCTAGTAGTGAATTGGAAGCCAATCGGTTTGCACCATGTAAACCAGAGTTGGTACATTCACCTGCAGCATATAGATTTTTGATAGAGCTTTTTCCTTGTTGGTCAACTTGTATTCCGCCGCAGATATAATGACACGCAGGGACAACAGGTATCATATTTATAAATGGATCAATGCCTTTAGATTTACATTTTTCATAGATGGTAGGAAAATGTTCTAAAAATTCTTCATGATCTAGATGTGCGCAATACAAACTCATATGATCTTTACCAGAAACTTTCATTTCGTTGTCGATTGCTCTAGCGACAATATCTCTCGGAGCTAATGATTCTCTATCATCATAAGCTTTCATAAATTCTTTTCCTTCTGGTGTTTTCAAAATTGCTCCGAACCCTCTCACTGCTTCTGATATTAAAAAGTCAGGATTTTCTTCTGTTGTGGTATACAGAGCAGTAGGGTGGAATTGTACAAATTCCATATTGGCAATTCTTCCTTTGGCTCTGTAAACCATTGCAATTCCATCTCCGGTAGCAATTTTTGGATTGGTTGTGTTTTTATAAATTTGTCCTGTTCCACCAGTACATACTACAGTTACTTTAGCTAAAATTGTTTCAATATCTTCTGCTTCTTTGTCAAAAACGTATGCACCAAAACATTCAATATCTGGAGCAAGTCTTGTAACAATGCGTCCAATGTGATGCTGGGTGATTAGGTCTAATGCAAAATAATGTTCATGAATTTTGACATTATCAAGCGTAGCAACTTTCTCTAGTAACGTACGTTGTATCTCCCATCCTGTAATATCTTTGTAGTGTAAAATTCTGTTTTCTGAGTGTCCGCCTTCTTTCCCGAGATTATAAGATCCATTATCATCCTTATCAAATCGAGCGCCCATAGCTATGAGTTCTTTTACTCGCTCAAATCCTTCTTCGATAACAATGCGGACGACTTCTTCATTGCATAAGCCATCACCTGCATCCAAAGTATCTGCAATATGTTTGTCAAAATTGTCGATTTCAAAATTCCAAACAGAAGCAATTCCTCCTTGAGCCCAGCGGGTATTAGAGTCGTCTTTTTCTGTTTTTGACAATACTGTAATGTTTAATTCTGGCTTTTCTGTTGCCAACTTAATCGCAGTGGAAAGCCCTGCTACACCACTTCCTATAATTAATACATCTGTCTTGATCACCTTTACGCTTCTTTTAGATTAATTTTAAATCAATATATCTGATTTATTGCCATTTAAGTAATTTTTTGTTAAAAATTCTTACCACGGAATGTTAAGTTTTTCAATAATATTACTTGCTAGGAGGTTGATTTTTTAATGTGGAGTAAAGTTTTAGCGGCTGTATACTTTGGAAAATAAACAAGAATAAAAACATACCTTTGGCTCAACATTGTTGTATCTTAATTTCTTTTTTTTAAACGAATTAATTTTTGAGCAATAAACTAAAAATTGCCGTAAACTGTAGATTATTGCTTCCAGGTAGAATGGAAGGAATATCTAGATACATCTATGAGACGACTCAGAGAATGGTGAATGCCAATCCTAAAACAGAATTCCATTTTTTATTTGATCGTAAGTTTGATAAGAAGTTTATTTATGCAAAGAATGTAATTCCAGTTGTACTAAGGCCGAAAGCTAGATTGCCGATTCTTTGGAAATTTTGGTTCGAATGGAGAGTTAAAAACTATATGGAAAAGCATGATATTGATGTATTCTTTTCGGGAGAATCTTACTTATCTATAAAGTCTAAGGTTCCAACACTTATGGTAACTCATGACATAGCATTCGAGCATTTTAAAGATCATCTACCTAATTATCAACAAAAATATTTGCTAAAAAACAGTCCATTATTTCATAAAAGAGCAGATCATATTGTAACAGTTTCTAAATTTACGAAAAATGATATTATAAAAAAATATAATATGTTTCCTCAGAAAATCTCTGTGGCTGGCAATGCTTCTCCATTAGGATTCCATAAGATTCCCGATACTAGAAAACAAGAAATACGAGAATTATTTACAGATGGAAAACCATTTTTAATTTACCTAGGATCTATTCATCCTAGAAAGAATATAGTAAGATTAATTCAAGCATTTGATCTATACAAATCCAATCATAAGTCTGATTTAAAATTGTTACTTATTGGCAGAAAAGCATGGAACAATAGTTCATTTGAGACTGCAATGCAAAATGTAAAATGTAAGAATGACATCATTCATCGATCTGATATTGGTGATGAAGTGAAACAGATTTTAGCTTCTGCAGAAGCATTGGTTTATATTTCATTGTTTGAAGGATTTGGTATTCCGATTTTAGAAGCTTGTAGTTGTGAGGTGCCAGTTATTTGTTCGGAAAATAGCGCTATGAGTGAAGTTGGAGGAGATGCAGTAATGACTGTTGATCCAACTAATATCAAGCAAATCTCAGAAACAATACATACACTTATGACAAATGTTTTACTCCAGCAGAAAATGAAACAAAATGGATTAAAACGGATAGCAGTATATGATTGGCAGAAAACAGCAGATCATATTTATTTTCATTTAGAGAGACTTGCCAATCATTAAACTCTATTGTCCATCCATTTCTTCATAGTGTTCAATACGTCATCTTTGTCAAGGTCACGGGTTAATTCATGATATGCTTCTGGATATAGTTTTAATTCTTTATCAGAACTTCCGCAATTATTAATAAATTCTTTAGAACCATCAGGTTCAGTAAGCTTGTCTTTTTCTCCATGCAGGATTAATACAGGATGTATAAATTCTGCAAATTTAGGCTTCGTATTTTTTGTGGCCGCGATTAATTCGGCACCAGTCCTAGCATGTAGTTTGTCGTGATATACCAATGGGTCATTTTCATAATCTGCTACTACTTGTGGGTCTCTAGATATGGCTTTTGCATTTAGTGGTACTGTTTTAATCATTGGTGTCAACATCCCGACGATGCCTGCTACTTTTTGCAGTAAAGGTGCGGTATCTCTCGAAGGCATCAATAGTGGTCCTGTCATTACAATTCCTTTAAAATTGGGATTTTCTAATCCATATTCTAACAAGTGAGAAACCGCTACAATGCCACCCATGCTATGAGCATAAATAAAAAAAGGTTTATCAGTTGCAGGACATTCATTAATAAAATGTTCCATATCTCGTGTTAGGAATTTCATTCGTTCGACATACCCTAGCAAACCGTCAGAATTTCCATGCCCTCTATGGTCATATGTATAGACGCAATAACCAGCATCATTAAAAAACTTTGCCTCTTTTTCATAGCGAGAAGAGTGCTCTCCATATCCATGTATTAAGATAATATTCGCTTTGTTGTCTGCGACTTCCCAAGATTGAGTAAAAATCTTGAAGTTATCTTCTGTTGTTAACGTACTGGTAGTATGTGCCATATTTTTTATTCTACTTCTTCTTCCTTATTAATAATTTGTGGAGCGATTACTCTGATGGTTTCGATTTTTGTATCACTAACCATCTCAAGGATGAAGGTATATCCATCCATTTGAATTATTGCATCACTTTCCGGTATATTTCCAGAAGTCATAACGATATATCCAGATAAAGTTTGGTAATCTCCTTCTGGAAAATTTAGATTGTCATATTTGTCATTTAAGTAATCAATTTCTAATCTTCCACTAAATAAATATTCAGTTTCGTTAATTACTTCTTCAATGTATTCTTCCGCATCATGCTCATCTTCTATTTCTCCGAATATCTCTTCTAGTATATCTTCTAATGTTATTATCCCTGCAGTACTTCCAAATTCATCTACAACACAAGCCATATTTTTCTTTTGCTTGATGAATCTCAACATTAATTCTTTAGTATTCATGGCTTCAGGAACAAAAGGAATCTCTAGAACAGTTTTCTTTAATGATTTTGGCTTTGTGAATAATTGCTGGTGATGGATATAACCTTCTACATTTTCTAAATCTCCATCTATAACGACTATTCTGCTATGGTTTGAAGTTTTAAATAGTTGGGTTACTTCTTCTATACTTGCATTGACATCTATGGCTACGATTTCTGTTCTAGGTACCATGCTTTCTTTTACTCTTTGGTTTCCTAACTCAAGCGCATTAGAAAGTATTTCTTTATCAATACTAGAATCATCGTCTTCTGAAATACTTGTTGCAATGTAATCTTCTAAATCAATTCTGGTAAGTGCATTATTATTTTCTGGAAGGGTAGTCCTAAATACATATTTCAATAAAAAATTGGATAATCCCGTCATTAATGCAGTCGGAATCGCCAATATAAATTTTAAAATTGCCAATGGATAGGTAAAGAAATACAATAGTCGATTGGCATAAATTCTAAAAAATGTCTTAGGTAAAAATTCTCCAAAAATTAATACTGGGACTGTAATGATTAGCGTATTTACCAATACAGAAATTAAATTTTCACCAAAGATCGGCTCGAGAACAGGCTTTAGGATAATTGCCATGAATGAAGTAAATGCAACAAGTGAAATATTGTTGCCGACCAACATCGTACTAATGAAATTATCTGGTTTTTCAAAAAAGTTTGCCAATACTCTGCCTCGATGTGATCCTTGATCTTTTTTTACAGCAACACCAAGTTTGTTGGCAGAGACAAATGCAATTTCTGATCCTGAAAAAAATGCAGAAAGAAGTAAGAAAATTAATATTCCTAATATTAAGGACATCCGATATTTATTTGATGTGAAGTTATGGAAAATTACAAGAATTATGTTCTAGTATCAAGCAATTAGTAATAAGAATTATAAAGCTTTTGATAATGCAGCATACATTTTACCGTCGGAAATAAGCCCACCCTTTTTTGTTAAATCAAAGATTTCTAATTCTCTTTGCTTAGTGTATGGTTTTTCTCCATTTATTATTTCAAATCCTGCAGACGGATTTTGTAAAGTATG
Source organism: Saprospiraceae bacterium (assembly GCA_020630525.1). Classification (GTDB taxonomy): domain Bacteria; phylum Bacteroidota; class Bacteroidia; order Chitinophagales; family Saprospiraceae; genus JAHDBF01. Next base: position 14,815 of record JAHDBF010000028.1, on the reverse strand, counting down.
TTGGATAAAATCTGCATTGGTTAAGTCAGCTTCAGGAACTTTTGATGCTGTAAGTCCAATCATTTTCATAGAAGTGGCTTTGCAATGAAAAGCAAGAACTTCTTTTTTATTTTGGACCAATATGTAATCTACTTTTCTAAGGATCTTCTCAAAGACTACATCACTAAATAGGCTTGTGATTTTGTCTGCCTTTTCTTTTTCTTCAGTAAGGATTTTTTGCCACTCATCGGCTGTGATTCCATTAAGTACTAAATATTCTACAAAATCTTTCTCCATCGACTGAAGTTCATCGAAAGTGAGTGATCTATACTTAGGCACAATATTAAAATTTTAGATGCTAAGCGAATTGAGTTTGGCTTGTTCTTTTAGTAACCAAATCATAAATACCAAAAATGATCATTGCAAAAACTAAATCACCAATTAAGGCATTTCTTAGAAATGGTAACGCTGCAGTAAGGCAACTAGCTAACCCAGCGATATTTTCTGGATATCCCTCAGGTTGTAACCAAATACCTATATTCGATAAAAGAAAAAATACGAAACTTGCCAATAGACTTGCACCGATTACTTTCTTAGTATTCCTGTTTTTTAAAGCAAAACTTCCAATCATTACTGCTGCTATAATGCCAAGATAAACCCAAGGCATATAATCTGTCCAAAAGATAAGACCTTCCTTTTCTGGAAAAAATGAACGATGCATCGTATTGTTAATAAAGAAATCACTGAAATACATCATAACAACAGGCACTGCGAGCGCTAAAACTCGAGAGCTAAGAATTGCGCCAGCAAACAAAGCTGTTGCAGTTACGGCAGTAACATTAGGAATATGGGGAATAATTCTTGAGAAAATTCCCACAAATACTAGCGATATAAAGATGAATTTTTGATTATTCTTCAAAACTGATGCTTTTAATTGACTCCAAAAGTACAAAATTTGCCAATAAAGCATTTAAGAATATATAGATAAGCCTGCTAATATTTTATATTAGTTAAATAATAGCAATACAATATGAAGCTTTACACATTTTGCAAAGGATGTAAAAAGGAAACCTTTATAAAATCTACGGCGGTTACACGACCTGATTTGGCACACGATAAAGGAGAAGAAATAAGTATTAATTGCAATAATTGTGGAAAAAGATTCGCTAAACATGTAAACGAAATAAAAGCTAAACCTGATCCTAAGATTTTAGGCATTGGTTTGGTGGTAAGTATTGTAGTAACTGCCATACTTTTGTTATTTTTAGGAGTAATAGGGTCAATATGTTTAGGAATTCCATTGTTGTTTTGGCAGCAACAAAACAGCAATGCTCAAGCATTTAACGGGTATAGAATATAAACATATTAAATATTTTTATAATATTATGTTCCTTGATGAAAATGAAATAAAAATTGCAAAATTAGAAGATGCAGAATCTATTGCTAAGTTGTACCTTGAGGCTACAGATGCGATGCATGCCATTGGAATTACACAATGGAATTATGATTATCCGTTAATTTCTGATGTGATTAAAGATATTGAAAACGGAGCGCTTTACAAGATTGTTTTGGAAGGTGAGATTGCAGCGGTGATTGCTTTAAATCAAGTGCAAGATGAACAATATAAAGCTGTTAACTGGCAAGGTAAGGAACAAACTGCATTGATTATCCACAGATTGGCAGTAAGACCTAAATTTCAACGTAGAGGACTGGCTAAAACATTGTGTTTGTTTGCCGAGCAATTTGCCTTAAAAAATGGTTTGGAGTCAATAAGATTAGATACATATTCAGAAAATGTAAGTAGTATTAATTTATATAGAAAATTAGACTATGTTCAGTATGATAATGAAATGTTTTTTAATGGAAATATTCCACCCTTTTACCCTTTTGAAAAGGTCTTAAAAAAGGCTTAATTTTAGTCAAATTCGTTTTATATACTGATTCTTATCGATAATGTAATTTAAGTCTTACCTTTCCAAATTAAGAAAATAGAATAATGTTTATATCGCAAGCTTTAAAAGGTAGAAATGATTGGTGGTTGTATGTTATTATGTTTCTAATACTTTTAATATCACAAGGATTAGGACAATTACCATTGTTTTTTGCAGTCAATAGTAAGTTTAAGTCTGATCCAGCTTTAGGGACTGATGACTTAAATCAGTTTTACGAAACAATGGATTTTACTCAAATGGGCATAAGTTTAAATATGGGATTTTTTCTATTGATACTTAGCTTTGTGATTTTGTTAATCATTTTCTGGTTTGCTTTTCCACTACTGCATCAGAGAGCTGCTAAAACATTAATTTCGATTACAGAAAAAATTGATTGGAAGAAAGTCTTTTTTGCATTTGGTGTTTGGTTTACAATAGGAGCTTTATTTGAGGGAGTTATATATTTGACTAATCCAGATATGTATACTTTTCAATTTAATCTTCAAAGCTTCGCAGTTTTGATGTTATTGAGCATTTTAATTCTTCCTTTTCAAACTAGTGCTGAAGAAATTATTTTCAGAGGATACTTAATGCAAGGTATTGGAGTAGGTACTAGGTCTAGAATTATTCCATTAATAATTACCTCAATTTTATTTGGATTGGTACATTCAGCAAATCCAGAGATTCATAAATTTGGGTTTATAACCATGCAATTTTATTATATGGGTGCAGGATTGATCCTTGGTATCATGACTTTAATGGACGATAGTCTCGAATTGGCACTTGGCGTTCATGCTGCGACCAATTTTATAGGTGCAACATTAGTAGGTTATGACGGCGCGGCGATACAAACCGATTCATTATTTAAGACTAGCTATTTAAATACTTCATTGATGACAGTAGGCTTTTATATTTGTGGAATTATTTTCTTAATAATTTGTGCTAAGAAATATAAATGGCAATCATTTAAAAAATTATTGGAAAAACCAAAATTTGTAAGTTCTGACTTGTTATGAAAAGAAATTTAATTTTACTAGGTATAATATTACTCCTTGGTGGTGTTATCTATTATGGGATGCAACGTTCAAATGCCAAAAACAAATATGCCGACCTTACTGCTGATCGTGCTTTTAATGTAGAAGACCCAGAAACAATACATCAAATTAAAATCAGTAGAAGGACGCGTAAACCTGTATTGTTAGAAAAAAAGGATGGGATATGGTATGTCGGAGAAAAACGTGCCAATCAACATATGGTAAATAACATGTTACAAGTAATTAGGCTTGCTAGAATTAAATTTATTCCACCAAATCAAGCAGTAAAAAATATTATTAGAGAAGTTAACCAAGTGGGTATCCAAATCGATTTATATGACAAAAGTGCTGAATTATTTAAAAGTTTTTTTGTAGGAGGGAATACTCATGACGAAGAGGGAACATATTTTCTAATGCAAGGAAGCATTCAGCCTTATGTTATGGAGAGACCTTTTGTAAAAGGTGGATTAAGAGATATTTTCTTACATGAAGAATTTGAACTTTGGGACTTATATTATATGCTTGAGAAAGGAGAAAATATTAAATCTATTACTGTAGATTATCCCAAGGATAAAAAAAATGCATTCCATGTTGAGCGGGTAGGCGATAAAGAATTTTCACTAGAACCTGTGTATCCAACGACTGTAAAGATTCCAAGAAAGTTAAATAACAATACCATCGAAGCTTATTTTTCAGAATTTGAAAAACTGAGTTCTGAAGCTTATGAGAATGACAATCCTAGACTCGAAGAAATTAAAGCAGCTATCCCATTTGCTATTTTTACAATTACGTTAAATGATGGTACAGAAAAAGTACTGAAGTATTATCCAGTATTAGATTTTTTACAAGGATCTATAACATTGGGACAATTAGAAATGATAAACTTAAAACACATAGAACGGTTTTTTATGGATTCTAATTGGGGCGATACTTATCTTGTGCAGAAGAGACTTTGTAAAGAAATTTTTAAAGGTTATAACTATTTTTTTAGATGAGAAAACTTATTAGTGGTTTAGCATTTTGTTTAGCTATATTTTGTTTGTTGGCTATGTCTAGCCCTGATTGGGGATTTTATGGTCACAGAACGATTAATAGAAAAGCAGTATTTACCTTGCCTCAAGAAATGATTTCTTTTTATAAGTATAATATTGAATTTCTAACGGAGCATGCAGTAGATCCAGATAAAAGGAGGTATGCTACTAAATATGAGGCTGAGCGACATTACATTGATGTTGATCATTGGGGAGTATACCCATTTGACAGCATACCTAGAGATTACCCTCATGCATTTCTAAAATATGCCGACTATTATGTTGTGAATGGAGCGGATACCACTACCGTGAGTTTAAGAGAAATGTATGATGAAGAATTTAACCCTAAAACTGACAAATATAAAAAGATATCAAAAGTATTTTATGATAGCATATACCAAGTACGTTATGATGACGAAATAGTCTGCGATTGTCAAACTTTAGAATTTTTAGAACAATTAAATATCCCTTGTGATAAGATTGTGATTGATGACAATCTTAGGAAATATGGGATAATAACATATTTCTTTCCAGACTATTATAGTAAATTGGTAAGGGCTTTTGAAAATCTCGAAGGGAAAAAGATATTGCAATACTCTGCGGATATTGGTCATTACGTAGGAGACGCACACGTGCCGTTACATACGACAGAAAACTACAATGGGCAACTAACAGATCAAGTAGGGATCCATGGTTTTTGGGAAAGTAGATTGCCTGAGTTATTTGCAGATAAAGACTATGATTTTTTAGTCGGTGCAGCAGAATATATTCCTAATATTAAGAATTGGATTTGGGATGTTGTATTGGCAAGTCATTCTTATCTTCCAGAAGTTCTTGCATTCGAAAAGGAATTAAGTCAAAATTTCCCTTCCGACCAACAGTTGTGTTTTGAAAATAGATTAGAACAAACGATTCAAACCCAGTGCGAAGCCTATGCTGGCGCATACCACACTAAGTTAGATGGAATGGTAGAGCTCAGAATGCAAGATGCAGTGCATGGTATAGGTTCTGTATGGATGTCTGCATGGATCGATGCTGGACAACCAGATTTAACTAAGGTTCAAGATATTAAATGGAGTAAGCAGGACGAAGAAGAAGAAAAGAAATTGAATGCTGCTTTTAGAGGAGGAGAAATTAACGGAAGAAAACACGACAATTAATATCATGAATATTCAATCTATAGTCCAAGTACTTTGGAGAGGAATGACAATGGGAATTGCCGAAATAATCCCTGGTGTTTCTGGCGGAACTATTGCATTTATAACAGGCATTTACGAACGATTGATTAATGCAATTAGTGGAGTAAGTCCTAATTTAATAACGGTTTTTAAAAAAGAAGGATTAGCTGCGGTTTGGAATAAATTGGATGGAACATTCTTGCTGCAACTTGCTTTTGGTATGGTGATTGGAATTGTCATCGGTACATTTACAGTAAGTAAACTGATGGTCACATACCCAGAACCGTTATGGGCTTTTTTCTTTGGATTAATCATAGCATCAGTAATATATGTTTTTAAACAAATTGAAGATTTTGACTATAAAACATGGATTGCCTTTGGAGCAGGAGCGATAATAGCATACCTACTTACTGCCATGTATCCAATAAGTGGTTCTGATAGTTTATGGTATGTTTTTCTTTGTGGGATGATAGCAATTTCTGCGTTAGTATTGCCAGGAGTAAGCGGCAGTTTTATGTTACTTATTTTAGGAATGTATACCTTAATTATTGGAACTTTAAAAGGTTTTCTTTCTAATCCAAATGGTAATGATTTGCTATTATTAAGTGTTTTTGCATTGGGCTGTCTTGCTGGATTATTGAGTTTTACAAAAGTAGTTTCATACTTCTTTAAGCATTATAAGGAGACAACTTTGGCAGTATTGGCGGGTTTTATGATTGGATCAATTCATAAGATCTGGCCATGGAGAAACCCTTCTGTTTTGTTTGATAAAAATACTGGTCAAAATAGTAAAGACTTTGATCTTAGCAAGCTCACCTTCCATGACTTTGAAGAGAACTATAAGGTTGTATTAGATACTAATGTTTTTCCTGAACAATACTTTGCCGATGCGAATGTTTCCTTGTGCGTAATGGCAGCAATTGCAGGATTCTTTTCCGTTTTAATTTTAAGTCAATTGGGAAAAGAACAAAGCACAAAAAAATAAGAAAATAGGGAAGTATGTATTTCTAGATTTGAAGTTTGGGAATACGTGATCCTATAACCAATTGTTGGTTTTTGGTCTATTGAATTTTATTATTGGTCGGAAATGAGGAACTAATTTATATCAATGTTGATTTTAATTATATGTTGAAGAAATTAAAAGACTTTTTAGGAATCGAAGGTGTAAAGCTTTCGATAATTTTGGATGACCCACACGATATTTCTGAAAAAAATGTGTACGGTAAGATCATTTGCTCAAGCTTATCCTATCAAGAAATAGAATACTTCGAATTGAAATTGATCGAAAAATATCAACGAGGCAGAAATGAAAATAAGCTTATTGATGAATATGAATTAGGCAGAACAATATTACATGAATCATTTTCTTTAGAAAAAAATGAAGAAAAGAAAATAAAATTCCAATTGCCTTTCCAAGAACAAATGTCTGAGATGGATACGATCGCAAAATCAGGTTTCTTTAAAAGAGGAATTATCTCTATTGCAAAAAAACTAAAAGGAGTAAAGTCTAATTACCGTATTGAAGTAAAAGCAAAAGTCAAAGGAAGTACCATTATGGCATTTGCAAAAAAACCAGTGATCTTTGAATAATAAGCTATTCCCAATTACTAGCAATTAAACAGAAGCAGGGAAAAAAATTGAATTCACAAAAAAGTGCAACTATCTTTTGGCATTTCAATAAATAAGGAAATACTATCTTTGTAGTCAAGATCAGATACTGATTTATCTAATTCATTTATTAAATTAGGACATCCTAGTATAGTAATATTACGATTATGAAAAAAGCACTATTTGTAGCGTGTGCATTTTTATTGGTGTTCAGACTTTCGGCGCAGACTGACTTATCCGCCTTGCATGCAGAACCTACACAAGCAGAAATCGATGCAGTAAAAGCAGATTGGGAAAGCAGAGATCATACAGCATATAATTGGACTGTACTTAATACTGGAATATTGCTCGGTGGTTTTACAACAGAAATTGTTTCTCATGAAGTTGAAGGAAACTTGCATTATGGTGCTGTAAGGTATCCGCAAGATTATGATCCTAATGGGAGCTATCCTATTTTAGTAGTAAATCATGGAGGTGCAAGTGGAGTTAACGTCGCTTCCATCAATGCGTATTCGCAAGATTGTTATAAAAATTACTTCATTGCTCTGCCTTCATTCCGAAGCGAAGAGTTAAGGACTGGGAATCTCGCTCCAGTAGATTACCTTTCAGAAGGAGAACCTAGCGAAATGGATGGAGATACAGATGATGCCTTAGCATTACTGTCAGGAGTGTTAAATATTCCAGGTGCAGACGTAAATCGTATAGGAGTTACTGGAGGAAGCAGAGGTGGTGGAGTATCCCATATTATGGCTGCAAAAGATAGTCGTATCACTCATGTGTGTGCTTATTTTGGAGCAACAAATCATATGACTTTGCCAGGACTACAAGAAAAAATGGAAAATTATGTAGACAATGGAGGACCGTTGAATCCACCAGAAACTGCAACGTATACTTATGGCGTTGCTCCATATTTAGATGGTATATTGAGTCTGGCGGAAGCAAGGCTTGCATTACTCCGAAGAGCACCAATTTATTTTGTAGAAGATATGCCTTCTGCCTATCAAGTACATCATGGAGATGTAGATCCTGTAGTGACTGTTGATCATAGTCAGACCTTAGCTTCAGAATTTTCCAATCAAGGAATAGTTGCACCTGAATTTGAATATTTTGAATATCCAGGATTGAGCCATAGTCTTAATGGAACAGTTGCAGATACACTTCGTGCAATGTTTTTTTGTAAGATGAATGATAATACATCAGGGATATTAATGTCAGATTGTGGTATAAATATATTTCCAAACCCCGTAGAAGATTTACTTTCTATTACGATTACATCTGGCAATTATACAATCAGAATTTTAGATGGGAATGGAGTACTACATCAAGAATTGAATATCGCGGCCAGTCAAATTATTGATATTAATTCTCTTCCTTCAGGTTTGTTTTTTATTGAAATATCAAGTGAAGATTTTTCGGATACTATGATTACTAAGATATTGAAATATTAATACATTAGAAACATATATGATACACCTGAATTATTGCCAAATTAATTTTGAATAGTGTCTTTGTATTTTTGTTTTACTAAAGCAAACATAATCCTAACCGTTTTACCACGCATTAAGAATTAAAAAAAAAATCAAGAATTGGTGCACTAAGCATGGCCATCACATCATCATGTGATCCAAAGAGAGATTATTATCACTTACTTTTATGATATCATAAGTTAAAAACAAAATTTACTATGAAAAGTGATTCAACTTCCAAGATATCAAGTAGAGTTTGGTTTAAAATAACACCAATAAAATTGCTAGCCAGTCTAATCAACTTTTCTACACCCATCGATTGGGGATAATTTAATACGCTCGTATAACCCTAAATATAAAAATTAAAATTTTCTTGAACAACTCACATAGGTGAGAACAGGAGAGCATTGCATAAACCCAATTTAATAAACTATAAAATATCTTCCAATGAAAAATTTTTACTTAA
>JAHDBF010000028.1:0-6022 GCA_020630525.1 Saprospiraceae bacterium | reverse complement strand
ATAAACCCAATTTAATAAACTATAAAATATCTTCCAATGAAAAATTTTTACTTAAGAAACAAGGTAAAGCTAAGCGAACGAGAAATCGAAGTCCTAACGTTAACTGCAAAAGAATTTACTGGAAAAGAAATTGCAAAATCACTGTTCATTTCTCTTCCAACTGTCGAAACCCACAAAAGGAATCTGTTTGAGAAACTCGATGTCAGAAATGCTGCTGGCATGATTAGAAAAAGTTTTGAATTAGGCATTTTATCTATAGATCTAGAGCTAATGAAAACCATAGTTAGTTGTCCGAACGGTAAAACTAGAATGATGCAAAGCCCAATTGCAATTGCCGTTTAGTATTCAATTTTTTAAAAATTAATTTTTACTTATTATAAAATAATTATTATGAATTTCTCCAATATTAAAAGTTTCTTTTCATTCTTCATTATATCATTACTATTTTCAACAATTCATCTTGTAGCTCAAACCAATCTCTGCTCTACAGCAATACCAATAAATTGTACCCAATCTATTCAAGGGACAAATGTAGGAGCCAATGATACACCAATCCCAGATTGTTTTAGTCCTGGGAATAATGCACTAAGGCAAACAGTTTGGTTTTTAGTAACTGGAGACGGTAGTGATATGACTGCTTCAACTTGCGGTGGATTTACGGATTTTGATACTCAGATTTCTATTTACGATTATCCTTGTGCTGGTGGTATTGCTACTAACTTGACATGTATTACACAAGATGATGATGGTTGTGGTGCATCTGGAGGTGGTTCGGTTGCGAGTTGGACAACTACTTCAGGAACAAACTATTTAATTGCTGTTTTTGGATTTAGTAATACAACAGGAAATTTTCAATTAGATTTAACATGTTCTAATACTCCATGTCCAAATTCTGTTTCTGTGTCATCAAACGGTCCTATATGCGTTGGTGAAGATGCAGAATATTTAATTGCACCCTCATCTGGTTCTAATCCAACACCTGGAGGTTTGGTTTATTATACCCTTGATGGGGTTAATGGATTTACTTACTTGGATGTAAACGGAGAAGGATTGATTGTTCAACCAAATCCACCTGTCGGTGTACCAGGCTCCCAAATACAACTTACTGAAATCAGAAACCAAAATAACCTTTGTCCTTTGTCATTAGGAAATGGAGCTACGGTATTGGTTAATGATCTTCCAGGGTCTGTATCTGTAACTTCTAACGGTCCAATATGTGCTGGTGAACTAGGTCAATATTTTTTTGAGCCAAGTCCTAATGCCGATCCAGTACCGAATGGTATTGTTGATTTTACATTAGACGGAATAAATTATGCCATTGCCTTAAATGGAAATGGATTGGGTGTAATTGATTTGAATGGATTTTCAGATGGATTTCCAATTGCTCAAGAACCACTTTCTACTATTGTTTTAAACTCTGTGACTGATCCAATTACTGGTTGTATTTCGCCATTGTCAAATGGGGCAAGTATCGCTGTTAATGAGATTCCGGAAATTACTTCGGTAACAAGTGTTAGTCCAGTATGTGTTGGCGAAAATAAACAATGGGATATCATTGGAACTCCAAATGCAACTTTTGATATTTCAATTTCAAATGTGGGCAATTATTCTGTTGCATTCGATAATAGTGGCAATTATCAGTTTTCCAACTTAGCAAATGCCGCAAACGCAATGAATTCTCCATTGGTCCTAACAGTTTCAAATTTACAATTAAATGGTTGTTCTGGCGATGTAAGTAATATTGCACCAGTAGAGTTAATCGTAAATCCACTGCCTGAATTAATTTCTTATGATTTTTTACAAAACCCGAATTGCGAAGGAACTCCAAATAATTTTGAAATCACAGGTACGCCTGATGCTACTGTTGTTTTCAATATTGATGGAGCTGTAAATACTGTTGTTTTAAATAGTTCTGGAATTGGTGGAGTAAATGTTAATGCATTTACGCCTGGTGCTTCTAATTGGGTAATGGAGACAATTAGTTTAAATGGATGCATAACTGACCTCTCTAATGAACCAACGATTGTATATACGGTAAATGAGAATCCTGAAATCACAAGCTACAGTGTAACAACCCCTTCTTGTGGAACAGAAGGAGAGTTGTCAGTTAATTTTACTGGAACACCAAACGCCTCATTTAATATTGAAATGCCCGGAATAGGAAGCTATAATCCTACACTTGATTCAAACGGAAATCATACCTTTGGCTTTGTAGGTGATATTGCCCCTGGTAACTATAGTTTAAGTGTACTTGATGTTTCACTAAATGGTTGTATTGTTGATCTTTCTGGAGAACCACCATTTAACTTTGTTGTCAATCCTCCTCCTGCGAACGATGCATGTATTGATGCCTTGCCAATTTATTGCACGGAAACAGTAACTGGAACAAATGATTGTGCCGAGACAGTAACAATTGATGATTGTATAAATGGAGGTACAAGGGATTATAAAGCTGTTTGGTATTCATTTATTGGAGATGGTAGTATAATTAATGCAACTACTTGCAGTCCTAATACAGATTACGATGCTTTAGTGCAAATTTATGAAGGTACATGTGGAAACCTAATTTGCGTTTCTGGAGATAATGATGGTTGTGGTACAACAGGAGGACCTGCAGTGGCAGTTGCAACAACAGTACCAGGAACACTTTACTATATAATGGTTGCGGGTAATACTTTAGGCGATATTGGAAACTATAATCTTTCTATAGGTTGTGCAAATACGCCTTGTCCAAATTCTGTATCTGTTGTCTCTAACGGTCCAATATGTGAAGGCGAAGATGGCGTTTATACAATTGCACCAAGTCCAAATGCAAATCCTACACCTGCAGGAATTGTTTCATATACTTTAGATGGAAATGCTGATTTTTTATATTTAGATCAGAATGGTGAAGCTACGATTATAGTTCCTTCACCACCTAATGGAGTTCCAGGTTCGATAATCTCATTAAATACAATTACAAATCAGAATAATACTTGCCCAACTAGTCTATCCAATGGAGCATCTATTACAGTTGAAGGCCTTCCAAGTGCTAGTGTTTCATCCGTCAATTCAACAATTTGTGTTGAAGATGATGCAGTTTTTATTATTACTGGTACACCAAATGCAACAGTGTCCTATGATGATACTGATTCATTTTCAGCGACAAACACTATTACATTAGATGGAAATGGGATTGCAACAATAACGGTAGTTAATAGTGATATTGGATACACGTATCTTGATATTTTTGAAGTGGTTTCTAATGGAGCACTATGTTCAGTATCTTATTCGCTAGGAGATAATTTTGCAGAAGTATTAGAAGAATATTGTAATACTTGTCCAACAAATTTAATGTTGGCAAATGACCCTGAACTTGCAGGAATTTATGAAGCTGAGATTTTTATTGAGTCTGTAAGTAAAATTACAGATCCGAATAGCGATGTTTTGTATAGTGCTGGTGACTATATAGATTTAAACGCTGGTTTTGAAGTTGGAGTAAATGCTGATTTCGAGGCAATTATATTAGGCTGCGTTCCTGTAACATTAACAGATAATGAACCAGACAATGAAAAAATGTCTATTGAGAAAAGAAGAAAAATGAAATAGTTTTATCTAATAAATAAGATATCAATTCGTCTTAATTACAAAAAGACAATTCATATTAATATTTTATAGTGACACTGGTTTAAGAGAAGGAGTACAGTTGTATTTCTTCTCTTTGTTTTAAAAAGATTAGTTTTTTGATAGATCGCATAGAATTATTTGATTAACTTCATTTGGAGTTTAATACTTAATAAGTTTTGCTGATCAATATGGGACGATACTTTAATATAGTTTTTTATATTACTATACTGATAATTTTTATCGGAGTGCCTCTCAATGTTGTTTGCGCGGACTCAATATTAGATTCTCTTCAAGTCAAAATTCAGGATGTAAAATCGGATACTGCAAAATTAAATCTTATTATAGATTTTATAAATCACACTAGTTTTGAAAATGACAATGAAGTAGAGTTGTGTTACAAGAAAGGAAAAGAACTTTCTAGATCAACTGAAGACAAAACATTTCTACTTAGGTTAATAAATGCTTGTGCTAAAAAATATTTTGTTCTTGGAAAAAATGAATTGTCGGAAGAAAAATATGAAACACTAGCTTTAGAATCAAATGCTTACAAAAACACTGAATTTTTAATAGAATCAAAAATTGGACTAGCAAGAATATTGTTTTCTAAATCGGAAAATATTCAAGCAAAGGCAATGCTGAACAATGCTCGAACTATTGCTTTTAAAAATTATCCAAAATTATTTGCAAGAATTCTTTCAGACCTATCAAGTATATTAAGAGCAGAAGGGAAAATGGATGATGGGTTGGCTTTATTAGATAGTAGTATTAATATTTTGACATGTTATAATCCAAGTGTAGACTTAGCAATTGCATATTCTGGTAAAGGTAGGATCTATAGGCAATTAGGAGACAATGTTTTAGCAAAAGAAAATTATCTTGAAGCAGAAAAAATATCGAAATTCCTCAACGATCAAAGATCTTTATCTGCTATTTATAATAACTTGGGAAATATAGCGCATGTAACTGGTGAATATCTGGATGCGATTACCTATTACATGAACTCGAAAGAGATAAAAGAAAAATCAAATAATAGAAAAGGGATTGCAATTGCTATTCATAATATTGCTGCTATTAAATTTGATATGAAATCTTGGGATTCTGCTCTAGAAGGTTTTAAAAAAGCAGATGAAATAGCTAGAGAAATAGAATTTAAAATTTTGAGTGTTCTTAACCTTTGGAAAATTGGAAATATATATCAAGAGAAACAAGAATACATAACCGCAATTGAATTTCATAATAATGGATTGAATCTTGCAAAAGAAATTGATTATCCAAGAGGAGTAATAGGGAATAGTAACGGGTTGGGTGTAGATTATTTAAGCCTCAATAGATTTTCAGAAGCTTATGATGCATTGTTTAATGGACTGGAATTAGCAGAAAAAATAGGAAGTAAGCCTTACCAATCTGCATTGCTAGTTTCGATAGCAAATTTGTACCACAAGGATAATGAAATTAATTCCTCCAACAACTTAGAGTTCTCTACCTTAAGTTATAACCGAGATTGGAATATAGAACAGTTGTTGCTCAATGCAAAGAAATTTGCTAATGAAATGAATAATGCAGAAAATAAATTAGCTGCATTGGAAGGACTAAATGCTTATTATCAATCTACCAATAATTACTATAAAATTAGTATTGTTTCTAAAGAGTTAATTGCCATCAAAGATTCACTTTTTTCAGAACAAAGGAATAAAGCAATTACAGAATGGGAAGCAAAATACCTTACAAATGAACAAGAAAAAGAAATATTAAAGCTCGAAAATGAGAAAAAACTGACAGCATTAAAAGCGCAAAAATTTAAAGAGCAAATTATTTGGTTTTTTATCTTAACTGGATTACTTGGTTTTATAAGTTACATCATTTTAAAGCAGAATAATGCCAAGCGAAAAGCTAAAGAAAGAGAAAGCTTTAGGTCAAAACTGTCAAGCGATCTTCATGATGACGTAGGCAGTATATTGACAGGTATTGCTATGCAATCAGAATTGCTATCAATGTTTGTAGATGAAAGTAAGAAGTCAAAAGTAGAAGATTTGGCTACTATGAGTAGGGATGCAATGGAAAGAATGAGGGACACTATTTGGGCAATTGATTCTCGGAAAGACAAAATGCAGGATTTAAAAGATAGAATTTTAGATCACGCCGAAAATAGTTTTCAACTCAAAAATATTGAACTTTTTTTTGATGAAAACTTAGCAGACAATGAACAAAAAATTAATCCTGAGATAAGACAAAATACTTTCCTCATATTTAAAGAAGCTATTGCCAATATTCTCAAATATTCTTCATGTGATAAAGTAGAAGTGTCTGTAAATATTAAAAATAAGCACCTAATGCTAAAAGTGCACGATAATGGGAATCTAGATAATATAAAAATAAAAACTTCTGGTACTGGATTATCAAATATGCGAATGCGTGC
>JAHDBF010000194.1 GCA_020630525.1 Saprospiraceae bacterium | reverse complement strand
CAGGAAACGTAGAATTAACACCTAAGATCCTCAAAAATTCTCAGGAGTTCGTAAAGCAAAAATTTAATCTTGATTCTGACAATCCAATCAATTTTGTTTTCCATGGTGGCTCTGGTTCTTCTAGAGAAGAAATCCGTGAAGCAATAGAATATGGTGCAGTAAAAATGAATATTGATACTGATATGCAATGGGCATTCTGGACAGGAGTAAGAGATTATTATATTCCTAAAGCCGATTATTTGGCAACCCAAATCGGGAATCCAGATGGCGATGATGTTCCTAATAAAAAATATTATGATCCTAGAAAATGGTTAAGAGTAGCAGAATTGTCATTCGTAGAAAGACTAAAACGATCATTCGAAGATTTAAACTGTAGCAATAGACAAGCTTAATTATAGGCTTATAATCATATTAAAATATCCATAAGGAGCGTAGCGCAAATGTTACGCTCCTTTTTTATATAGTAACATTAATTATGTGTTAAGCGATTTCGGTTATCCATAATTTACAATTAATGATAGCTTCTCATTGACTACATCTTAAGACTATATTTTCGTACCGAAATTAAAAACAATAGTAAAGTCAATATGAAATTGAATTTTTTCCCTTTCGTAACATTCATTTTAGCACTATCCTTTTTTATCACCTCGTGTGGTGAAGAAAGTGATTTGGTAGATCCATGTGCTTTAGTTATTTGTGCAGAAGGTCAAGTATTAACAGCGGATTGTAATTGCATAACTCCAGCTGGAGAAAATTCGAGCATAACAAAATCTGGATTTATTAATACCAATGAAATTTGGACAAGCAACAATACGTATAATTTACTTGGCAAAGTAGTAGTCCCAGAAGGAACAACATTAACAATAGAAGCAGGTACAATAATAAAAGGAAATGAAGGCGTTGGGACTTTGGCTTCTTCGCTAATAATTGCTCAAGGTGGAAAATTGATTGCCAATGGAACAGCAGACCAACCAATAATTTTTACTTCTACTTTAGATAATATCGTTTCTGGACAAATCCTAAGTCCCAATTTAGTTGAAGCTGATAATCAATTGTGGGGAGGATTAATCATTCTTGGAAGAGCGCCGATTTCTGCTGCAGATGGAGATAATATCGCACAGATAGAAGGTATACCAGCAGATGATACCTATGGAAGATATGGTGGTGATGATCCAGCCGACAACTCTGGTATCATTAAATATGTATCTGTGAGACACGGAGGTGCATTAATCGGTGCAGACAACGAAATTAATGGCATCACTTTCGGTGGAGTAGGGAATGGAACTGTCGTTGAAAATATCGAAGTCGTTGCTAATAAAGATGACGGCGTTGAATTTTTTGGTGGGACTGTAAATGTCACAAATCTTGTAGTCGCTAACGGCGAAGATGATGGAATAGATATCGATCAAAATTATTCTGGAACTATAGATAATGCAATTGTAGTGCAGTCTGGAGCTACGGCTGGTGACAATGCATTAGAAATAGATGGTCCTGAAGGTTCTTTAACCAACGGATTATTTACTATAAATAACCTAACACTAATCGACGAAGATGGTGGGTCTGATACAGGAGGTGACTTAAAATCAAAAGCACAAGGAACAATAAATAATGCATCATGGAGAGGATTCACTGATAATGTAAAAATTAGAGCATCCTTTTCAGCAGATTGTATAGAAGGAAATAACGATGCTTACTCTAACTATATAGAAGGTACTTTAAAGATTACAAATTCAGAATGGGTTGGTGATGCATCTATTGCAGACTGGACAACAGTTTATAGTGACAGAGACGCAGATACTGATGGTGACGGAGAAGGGGATGCGCCTTGTGATTTACCTACCGATTATCAGTCAAATGTAAATGAATTATTGAATAGTGATGGAAACCAAATCTCTACTGTCGGAACAATTGGTGCAGATGCTTCAGTTTTTCAAGGATGGTCTTGGACCCATAGCAATGGTAAATTAAACTAAAAGAAACATAACTCTGTAGAACGGTAAAATCTGATAAATGGTGAGGATTTTCTTGGTTCTTCTTTGGTAAATTATTTAAATACACACAACAAACACATTATGAAAAGCTTTAATGCTTTATTATTAAACACTATTTTATTTTTCTTTTCGACTGCGGTAATTGCACAGAATGGAAATATTAGAGGTACTATCACTGATGCTTCTACAGGCGAACCAATTATGTTTGCCAATCTCTTAATTTTAGAAACTAGTGAAGGAAATTCTACAGACCTAGATGGCGTTTATGACTTAATTGTCCCAGCAGGTACATACTCATTACAAGTATCTTACATAGGTTATGCTAATCTTACGATTTCTGATATTGTAGTAAAAGAAGGTGAAGTGACTTTACTGGATTTACAATTGGAAGAAGATTCAGAAGTACTCCAAGAAGTCGTTGTGACTGCAGCACAAGTCAGAAATACAGAGTCTGCAGTATTAACCATCCAAAGAAAAGCACCTGGATTACTCGATGGGATTTCTAAGCAAAGCATCAGGAAGTCAGGAGACGGTGATGTCGGTGCGGCAATAAAGAGGGTTACTGGCGTTTCTGTCGAAAGTGGTAAACATGTTATCGTTAGAGGATTGTCTGACCGATATTCCAAAACAACATTAAACAATATGGATGTTCCTGGATTAGATCCAGATAGAAACTCTGTTCAGCTCGATATATTTCCAACTAATCTAATAGATAACCTAGTGGTGTATAAGTCGTTTACCCCAGACTTAACTGGAGAGTTTTCTGGAGGGTTGGTAAACATTCTAACCAAGCAATTTCCAGAAGAAAAATCATTGAGTGTTTCAATGGGATTAGGTTTTAATCCTTCTATGAATCTAAACAATAATTTTATTAGTTATGAGGGAACGGCTGGTGACTATCTTGCATCAGGAGCAAACGCAAGAGCATTACCACTTGACCCCAATACTCCGATTCCATCAGTATCATTAGCAGATCCAAGCTTGAGTGGAATTACTAAATCTTTTAACCCTACAATGAATACTCAGCGTATACAGAGTGGGTTAAATAGCAGCATGGCAATCTCTTTTGGAAATCAGATCAATAAAGAAAAATTCGATATTGGTTTTACTTTATCAGGAAATTATAAGATTGACCAAGAATATTTAGATGATTATAAATACAATTATGTATTCAAAGATGCTTCTGATCCTAACGAATATAAGTTGATTCGTGATGTGTCAGGTGAAGGCGAAATTGGAACAACAAATGTCCTATGGAGTCTATTGGCTGGTACGGCAATAAAAACAGATAAATCAAAAATTTCACTTAGTTTACTAAGAAGTCAAAGTGGAACGCAGAAAGCAGCATTCATTCAACAAGAAAGAACTGAGATTGCCATTGCCTCATTAGAAAAACACAATCTTGAATACACTCAAAGATCGGTAACAAACCTAAATTTATCTGGAAAACACAATATCGGAACTAAAGATCTCGAACTTAACTGGTCCTTATCCCCGACATTGTCAAAAATGGATGATCCAGATATTCGATTAGCTGCTTATGAGATTGTAGAAGGTGAGTACGAATTAAACCCTTCTACTGGAGGTGGTGTAAGTCGTACATGGAGATCTATGGAGGAGATGAATTATGCTGGAAGGGTAGACTTACAATATGGTTTTGACTTAAAAAATGGCAATAAATCAAAAATCAAATTTGGATTCAGTGAAGTATTTAAAGATAGAGGGTTCTCAATTTTGGATTATGTATTTTCTGTAAGAAGTAGAGGTTTAATCGATTTTACAGGCAATCCTGAAGAATTGTTTTCTGATGAAGTTTTATGGTCACCAGAGTCAGACAAAGGTTTGTTTGCAACAGGAAATAGAGAACCTGCAAATTCGTATTCAGCACAACAAAATATTTTTAGTGGTTATGTAATGAATGAATTTCCAATCACCAATAATCTGAAAGCCACTTATGGAGTTAGAATCGAAAAAGTAGACAACTGGTACACAGGAAGAAAACAGGTAGTTAACAATCCTGATACTGATTACTTTTTTAATACTAAAGTAATTGATGAATTAGACATTTTACCGAGCTTAAATCTTGTGTATAAGGTATACGAAAACCGCGAGCTCGGCAAAACATTTAACATTCGTGGATCAGTGAGCCAAACAGTAGCTAGACCTACATTCAAAGAAAAATCAATAGCACAAATTGTAGATAGAATTACAGGTAGAACATTTATTGGAAATATTGATGTCGTTCAAACTCAAATTTTAAATACAGATTTAAGACTAGAGTATTACTTGCCAAAAGCACAAATATTTGCAGTTTCAGCATTCTATAAAAAGATGAAAAATCCGATTGAGATAACGGCATTTGATGATACATCACCAAATAGCTTTACTCCAAGAAATGTAGGTGAAGCTACTATTTTAGGATTGGAGTTTGAAATGAGAAAAAACTTGGCTTTCATCTCTCAATCATTGGAAAATATAAGTCTTGGGATTAATACAACTTTGGTAGATTCAAAAGTAGAAATGACAGAAGAAGAATACAATGGAAGAATCAAAGGATTGAGAACTGGAGAAGTATTGGATCGAAATCGTGACATGGTGGGGCAGTCTCCATATGTTATAAATGCAAGTATCGCGTACTTGATTCCAAACGCAGATTTTGAATTTAATATGAATTATAACGTGCAGGGAAGAAGACTTGCGATAGCTGGTGTAGGGTTTATTCCTGATGTTTATGAAGAAGCTTTCAATAGTCTAAATCTAGGTATTTCTAAAAAATTAGGTAAACAAAATCAATGGACACTTAGATTGGCAGCCAATAATTTACTTAATGACCAAAGATCACAAGTATACAGCGCATTTAACACTGACGATCGTGTTTTTGAAAGTTTCTCCCCAGGAAGAAGCTTTTCGCTAAGTGCAAATTATAATATATTCTAACAACAATAAAGAAGAATTTAATTTACCATTTAAAGAACTTACTCTGTGTGTGGAGTGAGTTCTTTTTTTTTATGTAAAATCAATAATATTTATCTAATATTAAGAGAATGTTAAGCAAA
>JAHDBF010000193.1 GCA_020630525.1 Saprospiraceae bacterium | reverse complement strand
GAATCAAGATTTAGACTTAATAAAGCCTAATAAGAATGAAAATATCAACGCACCGATTACAGCTGTAGCAATACTTGCAATTGATAAACCTCCAGTTGTTGCTCCTCCGATTCCCAACATATTTCCTAAATACCCACCTAAAAAAGAACCAACAATACCAGAGAGAATGGTTCCTGCTGTCCCAAAGCCATTAGGCTTAATCATATTAGCAAGGAATCCTGCGACAGCACCGAGTACTATCCAAATTAAAATACTGGTTAAATCCATTTTTCTTTAATTTAAAAGTGATTAATAAAATGTGATGATTCGTGAGATTACATGTGCATTAATGTTGTTTGATCCAGATTAGTTCCCAACTTTCACTTTTTTCTTACATTCTAAAATACTGGTAAATAATTCAGGATGATTAATTTTTGTTTGTTCTGATAATAATTCTTACTTTTTTCATATATTAATCAAGTTAAAACCTGATTAAATGAAATATTTACCTCTTTTTAGTTTACTTATAATTTGTAACGGAATTCTAATCGGCCAAAATAAATTAAATACCTTACTCGATGAAGTACTTCATCACGATCAGAATCACGGACACTTCCACTTTCATTTCAATATTAATAATGCCAAAATTGAGAAAATAGATCAGATCCTCAATATTTATCTTGACATTGATGAAGCCCTTGATCCATTCAATAATGATTTAGAAAATCTATATGAAACCTTTACACCGCTACTTGTAGAATCCAAGTCTCAAGATTTAAAAATATTTGTTAAAGGAAAAAATGACATTGATCATAAATTGCTATCAGAGTTTATAGGATATACAGAAACTCCCAAATACATCAGACCCAAAAACACAGACCCATTCAAAAATAAATCCCCAATTTCTAGAAATATTAATCCTACCAACAGTCAAGGACAGTCTATAGGAGCTTTAACTGGTAAAACTGTTTGGCTAAGTCCGGGACACGGATATATGGACGATGACGGTAATGGTACCTGGAATACCCAGCGAGGAAATACCAATGGTATGGTAGAAGACTTTGGTTCTATTGGAGGTGTGAATTATTTTCTTCAGCGATACTTAAAAAATGCTGGTGCAGATGTGTGGATTGTAAGAGAGCGAGATATTAATACAGAAGAAATTATTATAGATAACGATAACGGATTGCCTGAGTATGATGAAACAGGCACATGGTCAACGAGTGGGTCAACAGGTTATAATGGTGGTACTTATCGTTTTGCAAATTCTGATATTGCAGAAACTGCAACAGCAATATTCCGACCAAATATCACAAAATCTGGTTGGTATTGGGTCTCAACATATTTTAGAGAAGGAGCGAATAGAGTCTCTAATTTAAAATATAAAATAAACCATGCTGGCGGAGAAACTGTAGTCGAAGTAAATCAGGAAGTACATGGTCAAACATGGAAATATATCGGCGAATTTTATTTTGATGTAGGCACTGACGGATATGTTGAAATCAGCAATGAGACCAATGAGTCTGGACAAGCAGTTATAGCAGATGCTGTTAGATTTGGTGGCGGAATTGGGGCAGAAGGTGATTGCTCACATGGAGGTACTGGAAGTGGGTACCCTAGATTTGACGAAGCCGCAAGACAGTATGCAATGTATCAAGGATACCCGACGTGTACTGGTGACGTTACCATAAGGCCAAAGTATGCCGAATGGGAATTGTCAAAAGGGACTTCAACAGAACAAGCCAATGCCGTATATCTTGCTTGGCACACCAATGCTGTTAATGGATCAGTACGTGGTACCGAAACTTTTAGTTACAATGGAGCTGGTTCTAATCCCGTCATAACTCCAGGTAGCATAGATTTAAGAAATTTTGTTCATAACGAATTGATAGATTATATACACACTTTTTGGGATGCAGGATGGTCTGATCGAGGAGTCAAAACGGCAAATTTTGGAGAACTGCGAGAACTATCCACAATGCCTGGCGCCTTAGTAGAAATTGCATTTCATGATAATATCGATGATGCAAATGCTTTAAAAACACCATACTTTAGAGACTTAGCAGCTAGGGCGTTATACAGTGGAATTTTAAAATTCTTTAATGATAGAGATGGAACTCCATTAATAAAAACACCAAATATTCCAACGCATGTTTCTGCAATCAATGAAGGAGATAACTCGATAAGGGTAACTTGGAATAATTCAATCTCTGATGCTTCTTATGATCCTGCAGATGGATACATGGTATACAAAAGTACGCATGGTTATGGTTTTGAAGATGGCATCGCAACAACAGGAAATTCACTTTTACTTACAAATTTAATTCCAGGAGAAACATATTACTTTCAAGTCGCAGCAACGAATGCAGGTGGAGAATCTTTTCCGACAAGTACTGTTGCATGTCGGTTGCCGACCAATGGTTCTTATATAAAATATCTTATTGTAGATGGATTTGATAGGCTTGATCGGTCAAGTTCTGTAAAACAAAATAATGACCCAAATTTAGGCACAGTTGATAGAATGTTTCTTGAACAGATGAATAGATATGATTATATGGTCGATCACGCTAAAGCCTTGGAGTCTTGTAATTATCATTTTGATGGAATGCAAAACGAAGCGGTATTATCCCAAACTGATTTAATAAATAAATATAAAGGTATCGACTGGATATTGGGAGAAGAATCTACTGTAGATAATTCTTTGGATGTAAATGAACAAGCAACCATTATGCAATATTTAGATGATGGTGGTAACTTGATTATTTCTGGTGCAGAAATAGGGTGGGATTTAGGTCGTAGTAGCTCACCTAATGCATCACTTGCATTTTATAACAATTATCTTAAATCTATTTATGCTGGTGATGATGGTAATACCTATTCATTTTCAGGTGTTGTCGGAACAGACTTTAGTGGATTAAGTGGAAGTTTTGATGATGGTGCTAACGGCTATTATAATGTTGCATTTCCAGATAGAATTTCTCCCAATGGTGGGTCTTCTGTAATCTTTAATTATAGCGGTGGATCAAGTGATGGAGCAGCCATTGCATATAAAGGATCTGATTTTGGAGTAATAAATTTTGGCTTTCCCCTGGAAAGTATTTATGATGAAAATTTAAAACAAAATATATTTTGCACAGCTTTGAATTTTCTTACGCCAAATGAATGTCAAAATTATTTGTTTATAGATAACGCATACGATCAAACCGTAAGTACGATGAATGCATCAATCCAAATTGATTCTGATAGAAATATTTTTACAAATTTAAATTCAGAATATTTTGGAGGCAGCGAAGTCAATCTTTTGCCAGGTTTTGAGATAAGTCTTGGGTCAATGTTTCTTGCAGATATTGCTCCATGCCCATAGCTTATAATTTTACTTTTTAATAAATAGAAAAAGTTCTTTATGGGAAATTGTCTTTACGTGTAAGTTTTTATTAGAAATGGTGATTATTTATTCTTACCATTAATATGGATATTATCAATATTTTGATTGACTATTTTTAGTGTCTAATCTGAAAATCATTAACAATAAAATCACATGAAATTATGGCTACGCAATTAGAAAAATTTAAAGCAGATAAAAAAAGAATCTCCACCAAGCGATTAAATGATCCACACTGTGTAAAAGAATTAACCATCGTTGCAGAAGGCGATTCTTGGTTTGATTACCCCTTGCGAAAAGACATAATTGACTACTTGGTCGTAAAAGGTTATGCAATTAAAAAGTTTTCCAAAGCAGGAGATACTTTGGAGAATATGATTTATGGAAACGACTACAAGGAAATTTCTGATGGAATAAAACATCTTGGACCTACGTCATTGCAACGCACATTAAAAGCTATCAGAGATTATAAACCACAATTTGTTTTATTAAGTGGTGGTGGTAACGATATTGTTGGAACGGAAATTATGGCTTACCTCAACCATAAATTATCAAACCCCACAGAATTAATAAATAAAAAGATATTTAAAGAAAAGCTTAAGCAAATAGAAAATGCATTATCTTATTTTATAAATGCTGTTTCAGCAGAAGATAACTCTGTGAATATCTTAATGGATGGCTATGATTATGCTAAAGTTAACGGCAAAGGATATACGTTTATATTCCGAAACTTAAAGGGCCCGTGGATATTACCATCAATGGGCATGAAAGGAATAACCAATAAAGCAGATCAAGAGATGATAATCAGATATTTTGTAGATGAATTTAATACATTGTTAAAAAAGCTATCAAGACGACATAGTAATTTTCATCACATTGATCTAAGAGGGATGTTTCCCAATGATAATGAATGGCATAATGAAATTCACCTTAATAACGCTGGTTTCAAAAAGGTAGCAAATGAATATCATCAAAGAATGACAGATATTTTAAATTATGACCCGATATTGATGCATAAGGATAATATTATTACTTAGATTAGTTTTTGAAAACCAATTTTATAATTTTTGGTTATTAATTGTGAATACTAAATTATTAACATGAAGAATATTACAGTTCTAGTCTTAACTTTAATCTATACATCGTTGTATGCACAAAGTTCTATGCATGACATATGTCCACTCAAGATAGGTGCGGAAATACCAGATGTGAATTTGATTAATGAAAATAGCGAACTAGTAAGCGTTAAGGAATTAACAGCAGATACGGCTACCGTTATTGTCATTTATAGAGGAGCATGGTGTGGATATTGCACACAACATCTTGCAGAATTAAATGATGTAAAATCAGAAGTAGAATCAATGGGTTATCAAATGTTAGGCGTTACCATAGATCAATCCTCGAAGATAGATGAAAGTATGTCTAAAATCAAAAACGAAATCCAAGTGTATTCAGATTCAAAAGCTGAATTTATAAAAGCATTTGGACTCGATTGGAGATTAAGTGATGAAACGTATTCAAAATATACAACAGAATATAATCTAGACATTGAAGAATGGAGTGGGGAAGATCATCATGCACTTCCTGTCCCAGCAGTATATGTAATCAAAGATGGAATTGTCCAATTCCAATATGTAAACCCAACTTATAGTACGCGATTAAAACCAGAGACTTTACTGGCTGTATTGAAGACTTTATAA
>JAHDBF010000192.1 GCA_020630525.1 Saprospiraceae bacterium | reverse complement strand
TTACTAAACAATGATGCCATTGGCTTTTTTCATTTGCAAAGTTAATATGTCCGTCAGAATTGTTAAGTGCAATCGCCTTACTAAATGTTTGACACATTGAGATATTCGCACACAATAATAGTACACTTAATAATACATATTTCACAAGCTAAATATTTTAATTAAATGATTTCAAACCACCGTAATTTACAATATAAAATTTACTCAGGTGAATTGTAATTGAATAATTATATTGCTATAAGTCGCAATGAAGTATTTTCTAAACTTTTATCAAGTTAAAATGGATTTCAAATATTTTTTACTTTAATCATGCATTAACAGATGTGAAGAGTTTACTGTATTCCTGTAGCTGATTTTTAAAATATAAATGCCATTTTTAAAATCACCAATATCTACTTCTGCCTTTGTAACTGGAGCATCTATTATCTCTTTTTTGACAAGACAACCTAGCATATCAAATAATTCAATCTTTGTTATTGGCTCATCATTGGATTCTATGATAAATTTATTTTGGGTTGGATTAGGGTATATTTTTGTTTCATTACTTAGTTTGCTCTCGATAGAAGACAATTGTTTAAACTCATCAAACTGTCTTTGAAGTTCGTCTATCGGATCACCTGTAAAAGTGCCCGAATCTAACCAGGCGTTTAAATCTAACCAGAGATTTCCATAATCACTATTTGTGTCATTAGGTTTTGCTACTCGAATATAAGCAGATGCCGAACTGATTCCTTCAGCTAAACACCTAACATCAGCACCTGGTCTTTTAGCAGCTTGGAGTGAAGCCATTAGTTTATCACATAATTCACCATTGGTATTTATAAAAGCTTGTTCCATATCATCAAGTACCTCTTCCGATATTAGAATATTTCCTTGTATAGCATAATCTTTGCCTACCCTATGTCCTTTTACATCAAAGTTATTTGGACCTGTATAAGCTGCAGATCTTGGGCTTCCATCATTAATATCTACAATCCCATATTGTCTATCGGCAATATTTCCCCCTTGACTTGAATTGTCATTTGCAACTAACCAATCGATTATTTCTTGAGGCGAATCTCCTGCCAACATCCGTTGCTTTGCTGCATTTTGATTAACAAGAGTCCAATAAGCT
This sequence comes from Saprospiraceae bacterium, assembly GCA_020630525.1. Classification (GTDB taxonomy): domain Bacteria; phylum Bacteroidota; class Bacteroidia; order Chitinophagales; family Saprospiraceae; genus JAHDBF01. Next base: position 3,964 of record JAHDBF010000192.1, on the reverse strand, counting down.
TGGGTATTTATTGCGCCAACATTTAAAACAATGTCACTAACCCAAAGTGCCCCATCTTCTTCTGAAAGACAAGTTGCTCCTGCACTACCTATCTCTCCAGTGATCGAATCTACAGCCACGATAGAGAATGTGTGTTGACCCACTAAAGTAATATTGAAATAGACACTAAGAATGAGAAATAACTGTAGTCGCATACGTTAATTTTTTAAATTAGGTTTGTACTTTATATCAATATACTATTTAGTTTTAAAATTAAACCAATTTGGCTAATGGATAAATTGATTTCCTTCATTAAAAGCAAACTATGATAAGCTTAATTTACATTTTCTAAAGTAGAATAATTTACCTCTCCCACTCTTTTTACTTTCCTTACGATCAATCTTAATCCCCGATCTGAATTAAAGTAACTCCAAGTCCAATTTATAAAAACAATCAATCGATTTCTGAAGTCTACCAACAACATTAGGTGCAAGAACATCCAAATGAACCATGCAAATAGTCCAGAAAATTTTATAAATGATAGGTCTACAACTGCTTTATTTTTTCCGATGGTTGCCATCGTTCCTCTATCTTTGTAACGGAATGGCGTCATGGGTTTATTACTAGCTATAAGATTCAAATTCTTTGCTAAATGTGTTCCTTGTTGTCCAGCGACGGAAGCCAACATTGGGTGACCTAGTTCATTTTCTTCATTAACGATACTTGCAACATCTCCTAATGCATAAATATTTTCATAACCTATAACCTTATTGAATTCATCCGTTTTGATACGTTTGTGTTTATTTAATGAATCTTCCATTTCTTCTAATGGTGCTCCTTTTACTCCAGCAGACCAAATTAAAGTTTTAGTATGAAACGGTTTTTTATTGGTAGTAACAATGTCACCATCGTAATCATTTACAAAGGTATTGAGCCAAACATTAATGCCGAATTGTTTTAAAAACTTATAGGACTTTTCTGATGCATTACTGCTCATACTTCCCAATATTTTATCAGAGGCCTCTATGATATGAATTTGCATTTGGTTCAAATCTAAATCGGGATAATCCTTTGGTAAAATTGATTTTTTCAATTCTGCCAATGCACCTGCGAGCTCGACTCCAGTAGCTCCGCCACCGACAATAACAAAGTTCATAAACTTTTGCCGATCTTCTATGGTAGATAAATTTACTGCTTGCTCAAAGTTTTGAATAATAATACTCCTTAAGTCCAATGATTCTCTTAGGCTTTTCATGGTAAAGCCATGTTTTGCAATATTTTTGTTTCCGAAAAAGTTTGTGGTTGCTCCCGTAGCTATGACAAGAATGTCATAATTTACATTTCCAATATTGGTGACAAGTTCATTTTTATCTGCATTCAATTTTTGGACTTCCGCCATCCTAAAGTGGAAATTTTTCTTACCCTTAAATACTTTTCTGATCGGGTAAACTATGGAATCTGGTTCCAATCCAGAACTGGCAACTTGATACATTAAGGGCTGGAAAGTATGGTAATTATTCTTGTCTAAAAGTACGATTTGGTATTTTTTGGGATCGATTGTTTTTACGGCTTTTAGTCCTGCAAATCCTGATCCGACTATCACTACTCTAGGTAGATCGATGCTTGGAATATTAAGGTTGTTGGTATTCATGTGTTTTGATTGTTATGAACAAAATAATGCACTCCAAAGTCAATAATAAAACACATAATGATGGTTTGATGTTTTGATTTACGATGTTTTTCAAGTCATATTATTCATAAAAAGGTCACATAAATTTTTGTGCGATTAACTCTAGTAAAAATGTCTCTCGTTCTATAGACATTCCTTTCTTTTCGCTTGTACTAATGGTCTTTTTATTATAATCAATTGCTTCATAAATATCCATCCACTTGGCTTCCATTCCATTCCTAATTTCATGAGATTCTAGTTTTGAAATCCCTAGATTTCTATTTATTTGACAAGTAAAACAGTAAGAAATCATGTGTTGTATATCGTAATCTGGTTTATACCAAGGTCGATACTCTTTATAAATCCCAAAAGGTTTTATATTTCTGATGTCATTGGCTCCAGTTTCTTCTTGTAATTCTCTTATCATTCCTTGAATTTTATCTTCATTAGAATCTAATCCTCCACCAGGCAAGCTATAATCCTCATATCTCTGTGTATGCATTAATAAAATTTGGCTATCATCTATGACTATACTTCGAGTGGCTAATCTTGTAAAAATACTTTTGTTTTCAAGTGTGATAATTTCAGGGTGATAGTGTGTTTTTAGAATTTGCATTTAAGGACTTTTCTACAGTTAAATTTTGTAACTCAAAACTACCACTTATCCAACACTTAAGTGATTTGAAATTATAGACCTACATCTTTTACTATCCAACTTATGCAACAGAAATTTTTTAATCGATGCGAACAATAATATCTAGTCTATCGTATGATTCAAAAAATATTAGACATAAGTGACCAATTCTTCCATTGGTTTTCTGACTTTGGTAAGATTGACTAGCCAATCATTTTCTGCATCTCTATAACCTATAGGCAATAATAGTGTACTTCGTAATCCTTTGCTAGGCAATCCTAAAATTTCGTCCAATGCTTTGGGATCAAATCCTTCCATCGGTGTACTATCTACCCCGTCGTACGCTGCTTGTGTGATGGCACACATCATGGCTAGATAAGTTTGATGTTTGGCATGGTTAAAATTTGTTTCTGCATCTTTATTAGGATAAGATGCCAATAATTGCTTTCGATAATTTTCCCAACCTTCATTTTTGAATCCTCTAATTTCATTGGTTAAATCAAACATGTGATTTATTCTATCAGCAGTATATGTGTTCCAAGCAGCAAAGACAAACAGGTGAGAGCAATCCGTTACTTGAGATTGATTCCAAGCAATTGCTTTAATTTTTGATTTGATTTCTTTATCAGTAACTACTATCACTTCAAAGGGCTGTAACCCACTTGATGTTGGAGCAAGTCTGATTGCCTCAAGAATATTATCAATTTTTTCTTGTGAAACTGTTTTGCCATTCATTGCTTTAGTAGCATAGCGTTCCTTTAATATATCTATAAATTTCATTGTCGTTAATTATGTAATGTAAATTTAAATATTAATTCTCGGATAAAAATTGACTTAAGGTAAGAAATTAGTTTTGAGATCTTTCTTTTCTAACTCTACTTAAGCTCTCTGGGGTTATTCCTAAATAAGATGCGATTTGGTAGTTTGGAATTACTTTCTCAAACGACTCGTATTCATTGATAAATTTAAAATATTTTTCAGATGCTGATAAAGTTAACAAACTGAGTACCCTCTTCTGGAGAGTAGTAATGCGTCTTTCAAAATTTTTTCTTTGAAGAATCTCAAATTGCGGAAAGTCCTTAAAAAGCTTTTGCAATTGTTCATTTTCAATAATTAAGATCTTTGAATGAGACAAACTTTCTATTGATGCAATAGATTTTTTGTCAGTATAGATAGTCATATAGTCACTTATCCACCAATTTTTTATGGCAAATTGAAGGGTGTGTTCTTTCCCATCTGCATCAGTATAAAAAGAACGGAGGCAGCCACTTGCAACAAAAATGTGTTCTTTTTTTTGCGAATTTTCGTGTAGGATTATTTCTCCTTTTTCAACATTCTTTTCTGTTACGATTTCTTCTAATTTTATTTTGATTTCATCAGAAAATGGAATGTGATTTTTTATATACTCTATTAATTCGTTCATAGAAAAGTGTGCTTACCAAAGTCTAATATAATATATACAATTAATGATATTAATTGTTACAAATTACATTTACATGAATCTGAAAATAGTATGAATCAATTGGACTTTTATAATAAGAATGAATAATACAAATTATGATATTAATTATCCCACATAAAACTTATAAAAACTGTGATATCTTCGTTAGAAATACTCGCCACATCTAGGATATGCCTGTGTTTTCTGCCTCGATCTTACAATTTTTATTTCTTTATCCAGT
>JAHDBF010000191.1:1848-5114 GCA_020630525.1 Saprospiraceae bacterium | reverse complement strand
TTGATTGTTATAAAAATCAAGAAAGTATTTAGACAACAAAAGTCAAGGATTTTAATTTCCTATGATTACCTAAGCCCAACCTCATAAGCACCATCAACACTAGTATCATGAAAAGGAATTTCCAAGCCTTCAATCTCTTCTATCAATTTTTGCTTTTTGTAATACGATATTGACCCATCTACAACGATCAATTTTGGATTTATGTCAGAAATGCGATAACGGTTTGATAAGCTATGCTTTGATAACCAAAGAATATCTGGAGATTGATTAAACTGTAAGTATGGGGAAATAGAATCACAAACTATAGTATGATTATTAACAGAAATAATTGGTTCATTATAGAAATTATTTTCAGACCTTATGTCAATATGATCAGATATATCATGTATGATTTCATTACGTTTAGACAAGAAGCCTTTTTGTTTGTCATTAAGTGTGTCACTTTGGTAATAATAGTTGGTTTCTCCGATAAACAAACTTAAAATTCCAGATTTCCTAGAATCATAAATGACCAATTTTTCTTGAATGGATTTACTATGTTTTTGGAAGCTAGAATATCCAGTATTGGCTAATACGAGCAATAGAAAAACAATAAGATATCGGGCTTTTGATTGTGCAATAAAGTACATGAGGAAAACCATTGCAGTAAACAATAGTCCTATATTGATATAATCGTAAGAGATGTTTTGGGTTACGCAATACGGCAGACTTTGGATTGACTTAATACAGAATTCAAATGCAGAAACTGACCAATTTAGTAATGGTGCAACAACATAATCATTTATCATTTCCAGTCCTAGATGCTCAAGTGTAAGCAGTAAAAATCCTAAAGATAAAATGATGGTAGCTGCTGGAATAGCCGCAATTCCACTCAGCCAAAAATAGTTAGGAAATTTATTAAAGTAAAAAACAGTCAATGGAAAAACCAAAAATTGTGCAGCGACAGATACCGAAATCAAATCACCAACGTACCCTCCAACTTTACTTGGTAAAACAAAAAATTCTTTTACGACAGGATAAAAGTAGATGATGGATATTAATGCCAAAAAAGAAAATTGAAAACTAACTTGAAACAAAAACATTGGATCGAAGATCAACATCAGAAAAGCAGAAAAGAATATAATGTTATAAATATTCGCATCACGATAAATCATCTTTCCGAATAGAAAAATGCTGAACATAGAAGACGCTCGAACAACAGCGGGTGCAGCTCCCGTTATCAATGCAAATAACCAAATGACTGATAGACTTATCAAACCTTTAAAGATTCTTACAAAAGTATTTTTCTCTGGAATCCCTTTGAGTAATGTAAGGATCAGTAATGCCAATATTCCAACATGTAATCCAGATACTGCCAACACATGAATCGCTCCTGTATCGGTAAAAGATTTATATAAGTCATCGTCTATTAAATCCCTATATCCCAAAATCATCGCTGAGCATATCGCTACAGATTCATCTTTATATAGATACTTTTGTAATGTGGAAATACTAGATTTTCTAAAAGAAAAAATTGCATTAGAAAAAAAATCTGAAGACTTATTCTCAACAACAAAGTAATCATCAGTATTCAAAAACACTTGATGAAAAATATGTTTGCTGTTCAGAAATTTTTGATAGTTAAATGCATGTGGATTTTGATTGGGAGAGAGCAATCTTGGCTTAGCATGAAATACGATATTCTTATTTTCTACCAGTTGATACTTTATGCTATCCTCAGGATTAAACTTAATAAATGCATTGCACCAACCTTCTGTTATATGCAAGTTAGAAAGACTATCCATACCAGCATCTATTTTTAAAGTAGCATTACAAGTAGAGTCCTTACATTCTATTGCATAAATTTTTGCTGCAAAATTTTCAAAATTTTCATTGTAAGAAAAATGTTGCTTGATGTTTTTATATTGACAATTTTGATAAGTGTTAAACCCTATTCCAAATAGAACTATAAAAACAGTGATTCCAGTGAATATCCGTAGAGGTGATTTTTTGACAAGACTGATAATTATGACTAATGCTAAAACAATAATCAGAGGTACAATGAGTAATTCATATTGATAAATGCCAGTATAAAAACTACCAGAAAATATTCCTAATACCAAAGGTAAAAGAAATCGTAATACAGGTATTTCAAAGTGATTAGGAAACATGTTGTTAGTAGAATAGTTAAAAAATAGATGGTTATTAGGTCATAAAAAATATTTTGTCGTACCTTAAGTGCAATTAATGCGTCACAATAGAGTGAGCAAGACTGAGCGAAGGTGACCTATGACGGTTAAAGAAAGTGTGAGATGAGATCAATTCTGTATTGGATAGAAGATTCATTTTGAATAGTATTTATATATAGGAGACATTGATGATAATGTTATTAATGTGCTTCAAACAATTCATTTACTAACTTTTAAACTGTAACTACTTATGAGATATCTATGGATAATTCTCTGGTTGATTCTGGGGTTCTTCTATTGGTATTTGTTAGGACAGTGTTGCGCTCCACAAGAAAATGTACCCGTCGAACAATCTGCGGTACAGAAAGTGCCGCCACCTGTTAAGACAATTCCATGTCCAGAAACTGGCCCATTATCATTCCAATGGAGTTCTGATCAAGCTGTATTATCGAATACATGGAATACCTTTAAAGACTCTCTAATCTCAACGGTCAATCAAGATCAAATTCTTCAAATCACCGGTTTATATCGTGCGGAAGAACAGAATAATTCTTCTTTTGAAAACCTCGGATTAGCAAGAGCGAATCAAGTACGACAAAAGATGAATCTTAATGAAAGTAACGCAAGGGTTTCTGCTACTCAGATTACTCTTGGTAACTATTCTAAAGATTGCGCCATCGATGGAGTAAGATTTAAGTCTGTAATCAATACAGAAAAAATCAAAGAAATCGACGACCGTACGTTAATCTATTTTCCTTTTAATTCTACAAATAAGTTGGCTGACGCCGAAGTAGAATCTTACTTAAATGATGTAGCAGATCGAGTGAAAAAATCTGGCGAACGCATACGTCTAACAGGTCACACTGATGATGTAGGTACTAATGAAGCCAATCAAGTGATGGGACAAAACCGTGCGAATGTTATAAAAGATTACCTAGTATTCCAAGGTGTATCTGCAGCAAAAATAATAGCTACTTCAAAAGGAGAAACTGCTCCTGTCGCTAGTAATAGTACGAATGATGGCAGAGCTAAAAATCGTAGAACAGAACTTCAAATTATTAAATAATATTAAAACAATAACACAATGATATACTTAGG
>JAHDBF010000191.1:0-1748 GCA_020630525.1 Saprospiraceae bacterium | reverse complement strand
TGGTTATTACCATTCTTATTGGGTCTTTTATTAGGTTGGACTTTATGGTCAAAATGGCGAAGAATGTACGATGATGCACAAGATGAAATAAGGGGTTATAAAAAGACCATCGCAGACTTAGAAGCAAAATTAGAAGCTTGCAAAAAAGCGAGAATGGAATTAGAAAGTGACCTATCTCTTGCTAAAGGAAGGAACGGAGAACTCTCAGCAAGTATAGCTGGATTGGAAGCTGACCTTAGTAAAGCAAATGCTAATTTATCTCTTGCTGCAAACAATAATTCAGGTGGTGATTTAAACAATGCAAATGCAGAAATTGCAAAACTTAAAGCCAATATTGCAGACTTAGAAGCTAAGTTAAAAGCTTGCGGAGATGCAAGAGCTAATGCGGAAAGTGACTTAGCTGCTTGTAAAGAAGCAAGGACTAAACTAGAAAGTGATTTGGCAGCACAAAAAGATAAGGGGTCAAATCTAACTGCAAGTATGGCAGCACCAGCAACGGGAGCAGCATTGGGACTAACTGCTGAACCAAAAGCAGAAACAGCTCCACCTGCCGCTCCAAAGCTTGATAAGTACGCTAAACTAAAAGAGGATAACCTACAGATTATAGAAGGAATTGGCCCTAAAATGAATGAAGTATTGGTCAGTAAAGGGATAACTTCTTGGTCAGTATTGGCATCAAAAACACCTACTGAAGTAAAAGCAATCTTAGATACCTATGGTGATAAGTATAGAATCATCGATCCTGCAGAATGGCCAGATCAAGCCGCTTTTGCTGCCAAAGGAGATTGGGATGGATTGATCGCTTTCCAAAAATCAGATGGTTCGGATTCTAAAGCTGAAAAGCTAATGGTAAAAATGGGAATCCTAAAAGCTTGGGCACAAGACGACCTAAAAGCCATTGAGGGAATAGGTCCTAAAACTGCCGAATTGCTAAACAATTCTGGCATCAAAACGTGGAGAGATTTAGCAAATGCCGAAGTTTCTAATTTGCAAAAAATCTTAGACGATGCAGGCGATAAATTTAAGTTATCAGATCCTGGTACATGGCCTAAACAAGCAGAAATGGCAGCGGACGGACTTTGGGATGAATTAGAAAAATACCAAGACTTTTTAGATGGAGGAAAAACTCCTAGCTAAAATTATACGTTAATAGTTAAGCGGATTGTGGCTTACTGCAATCCGCTTTTTTTGTCTTAATTTTTTACATGAAAATACCAATATACCTTTACTTCATTACGCTGACTTTTTTGTTAAATACAAGTTTGTGCGGTCAATCAAATATTGATTCTTTACCAAATAAAATAGAATGGCTAACTTGGGAAGAGTGTTTTGAAAAGAATGCAAAAATTCCTAAGAAAATATTTGTAGATGTTATGACTTCTTGGTGTGGTGTATGCAAAAAAATGGATAAAACAACCATGCAAGATTCTGCTATAGTAAACTATATTTCGACCCACTTTTATGCCGTAAAATTTGATGCAGAAACAGAAGATACCATCAGATTTAATGGAAATGATTTTGAGTTTATCTCTGACGGAAAACGTGGAGTCAATAAATTAGCCATCGCACTATTAAACAGTCAATTGGGTTTTCCTTCTTTCGTTTTTCTCGATGAGGAATACAGTCGAGTCCTGCTTTATCAAGGTTACAAAAATGCCAAACAGCTCCACAAAGCATTGCGATTTACCAATGAGGAGAAATATATGTCTTCTAGCTGGGAAGCTTTTTTAATTAGTAATGAATAATTA
>JAHDBF010000027.1:26266-30001 GCA_020630525.1 Saprospiraceae bacterium | reverse complement strand
TCTAATTAAAATAAGAATACAAATAATCCTGAATATACACCCGATTCTTAATTGCTAATAATACAATTGCTATAGAAGCAAATGTGATAAATATCTTTAGTTTCTTCCATGCGGATTCGTTCTTTTCTCTCATCGTTTTATAACGATGTCTGCTGCTATAGGACATTTAATATATCTTATTTATTTTATTATTTTCCATCCACTTTCCCCACTTTTTATTGTAAGTATGGACTTCATAAACTCGGTCGCCTTTTCCGTTTACCAATGGGTAATCATCATTGGCCCACTCAAAGATACTACCATATAAGTTTTTTACATTAGAAAAGCCTAATGACTGTATATGTTCTGCTACTTTCTCACTTCTATAACCTATGCTGCAGTAGACCACAATCTCTGTATCTTTATCTATATTTTCTAAAACTGTATAGTCAGCATCATCAAATCCAACCCATTGAGCCTCTGGAATATGGCTGACATAATATTCTTCCATCTCTCTCGCATCCAAGATGATGAGATCTTCACTTTTTTGTTCAAATAATTGATCGGTTGTAACGGTGGGAACGGTATGTTCTATATATTTTTCTATGGTTTTAATAAAATCCGTATTGTTGCATGCTTGCTTTTGGTCATACTTTACTTGTCCAAAAAGCAAAATGTTACTGAAAAGAGCAATTGATATAGTATAAATGAGTCTAATCATGTTTATTCTTTTTAATTCTTATAATATTTCTAATGGTTTGCTCTGATTTAATTTTAATTACTGCTTCCTGAGCAATCATCATAAAAACACCCAATAGAAAGGTGATTATCCTAGCATGCTCAAAAAAACTAGAATACTCAGCATAAAATGAATTTACAATAAGAAGTTCTACACCTATTATCATTGCTGTTAGGATAAACAATAAGATACTTATGGCCTGAAAATATCTTAGTTTCTCTTTAATGATTTTGTGCAAAGCGTGTTTCCAAGCATTGATATAAAAATTGTTGTTACGGTCGATTTTTATCAATTCTGAAAATACATAATCGGATTTTTTATATTCATGAATATTATAGTGACTTGCTGCTTTCTTAAACAACATTTCTTTATAGATATCTCTTCCGTCTATTTCAAAAATATTTTCTTCTATGATAACTGGAATTAAAATATCGGACAATTTTAAAAATTCATGATATTTACCGATTTCAAAATTAGAAATAGCGTAATCTACCCAAATCCATATTCTAAAATCAAAATCCAAAGCACTGATCTGCTTTTCATGATGTTGAAAAAAGCGGACTTTTTCTAAGTATGCATCAGCGTCTATCTGTACATAGTCGTAGTACACCGAATTGTCTTTAATATTTTCTAATGATTCAAAATTCATTTTAATTTATACAACATTGGTCTGCTCGGACTTACATCTAAATCAAAATTTCCAACCATCAGATTAAGAAAGTAATATCCATCTACAATATTATCATTTACAAAAATAAGCTCTGTAATACTCTTATGCTTTAACACTTTCTTTGGATATCCCCAAAATGTCTTATGAGAGATTAATGCGCCTCCATCTTCTTCTCTATCCACTGAAGGTAAATCTGTCAATAAATGTTGCACCCCGATCTCATTGATATATTCAATACAATCTTGAGTAAAATAAGTTGGGTTGTTCCCAGAATAAATTTCTCTTTTTTTACTTACCTCATTTGGTAATGTACGAATGACTATTGCATTAAATTTATTGGCATATTGTCCAATTTTATCCTTTAAAATAGATGTATTTATAACGTAATCCCCATTATCTAATTTTGCCGGATTTACAGAAATCAATAATGCGTGAAAATGAAATTCCGTTAGGCAATCACTAAGTAAGTACCTCTCCTTCGCAATATGCCCAACGCACTCTGTATGCGTTCCATTTCCATGTGGGTTTAATTTTATGTTATAAAAATTTAGTAAACCTCCTTGTTGCGTGCACCCAACAAAAGAATCTGTTTTCACAGGAAAGGCTTCATATCTTGGTGCATAAAAACAATTGGGACCAACTTCATTACGATCCAATTGTATTGAAATGTCAATTGGTTTTTGAGAATCATAACTGTAGTTATTGTCTTGATATGTGTATTGATTTATCATTGATTTCTAGTATCAAATCCCCAAGAAAGTTTTTCTCTAATTGTTTTCATAAACTCTACATCTTTTAGCAAAATGAGTTTTGTTGTAATCTTTGATTTTTGCACCGTTAGTACATGATCTGCTGTTATGGTTTCATATCTGGAATCCAGTGTGCATAGAAACTGCTCTGCTCTTCCTTCTATATTAAACTTGATTACTGAGTTGTCTGGTATAACTATCGGTCTAACATTGAGGTTATGTGGTGCTACTGGAGTTATCGCAAAATTTCCTGACAGTGGAAAAATAATTGGTCCACCACAACTTAATGAATAACCAGTACTTCCAGTCGGTGTTGCGACGATTAATCCATCTGCCCAATAGGAGTTCAAAAATTCATCATTGATATAGCTATGAATTTTTATCATAGAAGAAGTATCTCTCTTTGAGATCGTAAAATCATTCAATGCAAAATTTGTTTTACCAAAAATCGGAATTGAAGATTCTACTTCTAGCATTGATCTTTCTTCGTAAACATATTGATTATTGATCCATGCATCAATGGCTATTTCTATTTTGTTTTTTTCTGTATTAGCTAAAAAACCCAATCGTCCCAAATTTATTCCCATTATTGGAATCCCTAAATCTCTGATGATGGTTGCTGCGTTTAAGATAGTACCATCTCCGCCGACCGTTATCATAAAATCTGGTGCAATATCTTTGAGGGATTCGTAACTAGAAAAAGTAGAAAATTTCTTATCCAACTGTGCAGCATAATCTTCATAAAGAAAATAATTCGCTCCTATATCATCTAACTTTTTAAACAAAGTAGATATATATGACTCATGTTCTTTTTTATATTTCCAACCGTAAATGCAAACTTTCATTAATTAGAATGAGTTTGAAACTTTAAAAAATAATCCACGTTCTCCAATATCATTAAAACTATATTCAATACTATATAAATAACTGTTATACAATATAATATCTAATGCTGGACCAAAGCCATAAATAATTCTATTGTTTAAGTTATTACCTTCTATATATGTCGGCTCATGTGCATATGCAAAATCAAAGTTAAACCGTAAATGTATGGCTATGTTAAGCTTCTTTAGTTGTGAAGGTAAAAACTTAGGTTTCCTCAATGTAAATTCTTTTTCGAAAATACGTTGTTTTATATGCGACTCTAATATAACATGATCTAAGCCATCCATCACATATAATTCATATCCTGAAACTATTTCATTGCTCCAACCCAATCCAGTATTGTTGGCAAATGCTTGTTGATTTCTAACTAAATTGGTTTTTCCAGTGAGTTTAGACCCAATAGAGAGTTGGTCAATTATTAGCATAAAAGCTTCTATTCCACTTTGGATCAATAATGCATTTTGCTCTTTGAATATGCCTAGGCCTTCTTTCTTTATGTTTCCAAAAAATCGATATCCTTTCTGGGGATATAATGCATAATCACGTTTATCATATTGATAATCATAATTTATCATAAAGAATTTTAGGGATGTTTTTCCATTAAGAAAATAGTTTGGGTTTAACTCTTGTAACACAATATCGTCTACACTGTTTCTGTGAAACTCTAGACTTAAGGCATGGTGTTGAAAAACATCAGGACGCAATCTTGCTTG
>JAHDBF010000027.1:1940-26166 GCA_020630525.1 Saprospiraceae bacterium | reverse complement strand
GAAACTCTAGACTTAAGGCATGGTGTTGAAAAACATCAGGACGCAATCTTGCTTGGATGCTTGCTCGGAATCGCTTGAGCATAATCCGCTCGTCATCGTCTTTATAAAATTGAGATTTATTGCCTGTTGTAATGTATGGTATCTCCTTGTTATCCGCATAAAAAATGGAAGCGTATACACCTAGGTTAGAATTTTCTTTAATATAGGGAAATGCGTACTCTGTTTCTAGCTTTCTTGTGTAACCACCTTGGAATACCAACTTCAGAGGGTCTTTATTTCCTGTCAGGTTATAGTGTCTAAGCCTTACACCATAGTTTATCCTTTTAAAGGATCTTCCTTGTTCTTGCCACCAAACATTAAAGTTTCTATCTGCCAGTTCGAATATTGGTGCAGGGAATATGTACCAGTTTTCATTTAAGTCAATGAATATATCTGTTTGGTTTTTTCTAATGTTTTGTGGATTGATTTTTACAGAATTAAATAATCCGATACCTTTTAATCGAGTTTCGTTTTCTTGGATAACGGTGGGTAGGTCTGTTATTAGTATCGAGTCACCAACATTGAATGTTAACTCTCTTAATATAACTTTATCTTTGGTGAGTTTGTTGTCAGAAAACTGTATAGCATTTATGTATAAATAATCTTGTGCTATTAAAGATTGAACAGAAATTATGGCAACTAGAAAAAATAATATTCGATTACACATTGAGGTAACTCATTAGCATATCATACCGCTCTTTGAGGTCGTCGATATATTCTGCTTCTGCAAATGATGCTTTTACAATAAATTCATATCGCTCTAATGCCTTGATTATCCCTGCGATGTCATTTCTATTTATCTTGAGCGTTACTAAGATTTGGGAATTGTCTTCTATTTCTGAGAGGAAGGTACTGAGTATACTCGCAGATTCTAATTCTACAATTCTAGAAATTTCTGCTAAAGAGTAATCTCTCTTTGACACTTCTAAAACAATGATACTTCCTGGCTCCTTGAATGAAAAGCTATTGGCGTAAAAATGGATTAAGTCTTCTTGTGAAACTATACCTACAAAATTGTTTTCTGTATCAACGATTGGAATAGAGGTCAACTTATGTTCTGCTAATGTTCCCAATACTTCAAATAGGTGATCGTCTGCTTTTGCACTTATCGGTGCACCATTCACTAGCAATGTTGATAACAATACTTCTGAATCTAGCCTTAACAACTGTTCTTCGGAAGCAACACCTTCTAACTTACCATCAATAACTATTGGCAAATGTTTTACATAATTAATGTGCATAATAGCCAATGCCTGATCTACAGAGTCAGAAGACTTTAAGTGAACTAAGGAATCAGATATTAACTGTTTTGCAATCAAAGTAGTCGTATTTCTTATTAAGACGTAAAAATCAGTGATAGGTTTACTTTGTCATCAATTTTTGTTTTTCTACGGCAAATTCTGATTCAGAAAGCAATCCTTTTTTTCTCAACTCTGCTAATTTATTCAATTGTGACAATAACACATCATCATTTAGCAAATTTTCTTTAGGTGGTGCTTTTAACCGACTTTGTGGTTGATATCCATTTGCTTTAAGATTTTCGAAGGATGGTTGGATTCTTAGGAATGCTAAATCATCATGTGTCTCTATCTTTTCTACATCTTTGAATCCGTTTCGGAGTGCCTGGTTAAGGTGAAATATTGATTTTTCTGGTTTTTCCTCGAGAGAATATGCGCGTGCCAAGTTGAAATGTGTGCTTACATCATTAGGCTCGATTTCTAATGCTTTATGAAAATCTGCAATGGCATCTTTGAGGTCAAATTCACTATATTTTTGCTCGCCAGTCTTTTTGTATGGATTTGCTCTTTTTTTGGTATTTATATTAGATTGTCTGTTTCTTTCTCTACGTACATCAGCAGTTCTTGCCATTGGTCTCCGTTGGGCTCTTTCTTGGTGCAAAAAAGCTCTGTTATATCTTCTATCAAAATCTCTGGGAGACATGGTTAAAAAACGTATAGCATCTACAAATCCAATACAAGCAGGAACGATAAATGCTGTGAAAACACCTAATAATATAAAAAATATACCAGCTCCAGTTTCTCTAAGATAAAAACGCTGAAGACCGACAAATCCTCCAATAAATGCAAGCAAAGCGGCTAATATTCTACTTTTTTTTGTTTCCATATTATTTAATCTTACAAGTCAGTATCGCAATATCATCAACAAATTCTTGTGCACCTTTAAAAGTATTGATTTGATTCATAATGGTATTATTCATTTGTTCTGGATCTTTGTGTGCATTACTTTTTACAAAATCTATAACCATATCTTCATCAAAGTAATTCCCTTGATCATTTTTTAGATCTATCAATCCATCAGTAAAACAAAATATTGTCGCATCTTCTTTTAATGTGATCAGCTCTTCATCTATAAAAGGCAATTTATCAAATACACCGATTACTGTGGTGCCACTTTTTAGATGTGTAATTTCTCCGCCTTGATAAAGCAATGGTGGATAATGTCCAGCATTAATGTAGCGCATCATTTTACTATTAAAATCAATCTCGGCAATAAAGAAGGTAATAAACTTATCACTTTTGGTGATTTTATAGACAGATTCATTTAATGCAAAGACAAAAGTCTCCAAATCTCTAAATTGAAAAATAAGACTCTGTATCATGGCTTGAAAATTTGCCATCAGCAATGCAGCAGCTACTCCTTTACCAGAAATATCTGCAATGCAAAATGCGTATTTATTTTCTGATATTTTTACATAATCTAGATAGTCTCCACCTATGTTATCATGAGGTAAGTAAACAGAGTGAACTTTAAATAAATCACTGACTGGTAATTCGTCAGGAATAAGCATATGTTGGACTTCGCTTGCTAATTCCATTTCTCTATTAAAACGTTCTTGTTTTAATTGTCTTTTAAACAATCGTTTGTTTTCTATAGCTACGGCAATGATATTGGTAATTGTGGTGATAAATTGAATCTTATTATACAGGTCATCCTTGTCTTTTAGTCCACCAATTAATGCATAAGCAATTGGGTATTTTTTATGATGAACAGGAATGATTACATCAAAATTTCTGAGTATTTCGTCATCATCAGATTTAATGGTGTATAACCTTTTAAATGGGAGAATATGTGGAATGATCTCTAATAATTTTTTCTGATCTACATTGATGGTTGTCGGTGCTTCCCAAGAATCATTTTCGTTTTTACGGACGAATAAAACCATACGTTCTATTCCCATTTCCCAACTTAGGAATGAACGATACATATTAAATAACCCTTCTGCGTGTACGTTATCATTTATTGCTTGTGTGATGGTAAGCAAACTTTTGATTTGTAACTCTTTTAGACTGAGTTCTTTTTCTAGTTTTTCTAATAATTGTATTTCTCTATTCAATAATTTTCTTTTGAATCAAATATATTACTTAATGTATTTCCGATTAAATTAAATGACAAAACAAGAAGCATTATTGTCAATGCTGGGATTAAAGCTATAGAATAATTTCCACTTATTACATATCCGTAATTTTCACTTAACAAATTACCTAATGATGGAGTCGGTGGTTGCACACCAAATCCCAGATAACTTAATCCAGCTTCTATCAATATTGCAATAGCAAAATTTGATGCCAATAAAACAATTACAGGTCCTACAATGTTCGGTAAAACGTGTTTTATCAAAATACTAATATTGCTTATTCCTAATGAATATGCTGCAGTGATATATGTTTTTTCTCTTACTTGAAAAGTTAGACCTCTTACCAATCTAGCTACATCTATCCACATGGTTAATCCTATTGAAATGAATATAACTGTAACACTTCTTCCGAAACCAATAACGATGGCAAAAACTAGCAATATAGTCGGTATAGACCAAAGTGTGTTGATTAAAAACATGATCAACTTATCAATCCATCCTCCAAAATATCCTGCTGATAAACCAAATAATAATCCAATAAATAGGGAAATAAAAACGGAGATAAATCCTACAATAAATGATATTCTTAATCCCAATACTACCCTACTGAATAAGTCTCGACCATATTTATCAGTCCCAAAAAGTGCATAATATTTTACTACTGAATACTTATCTGAATCAGATATTCTCAATGTTTTTTGTTGATCGTTGTTGTCGATATATTCTATTATTCCTTGAGATTGTTTAGTAATTTTATTAATTGGATAAAGGGTTTTAATCTCATTAGAACCAGAAAAATACGCGTTAGCGGCAGAATTTTTTTCTATTACAACACTTATTAAATCTACTTTGTAGCCTGGTGGTTTTAATGCAATTTCAGGAATATGTGTATTGGCGTCGATTGATTTATCAGGGATAATGAAGTAGGCAAATATGGATAAGAGTAGACAAATGCTAATCCATATCATAGAAATAATGAAAGAAGGTCTGGCCAATTTTTTGAGTACACTGGTACGCACTAAGGTTTTAATTTTTGATTGTTGATATGTCTGTCTTTATCTCGATTGGTCTTCTTTGCTAGATTGCGCGTAATTGCAGATTCTAAATCTATATCCATCTGATTGGCAAGACACATACTTACAAATAAGATATCCGCCAATTCATCGGCAAGTTTATCTTTTATATTTTCAGCATCTGCAGGGTTTTTAAACGATTGTTCTCCATATTCTCGAGCAACCAATCTAGAGAACTCACCCACTTCTTCCATTAAAACCATAGTATTTGTCGGAACATTAAAATATCTGACACCTATTGTATTTATCCATTGATCTATGGATTTTTGAGCTTCTGAAATTTTCATATTTTGTTTTTAGAATCTAAAATAATGGTTACAGGTCCATCATTTTCAAATTTGATTTTCATATCTGCTCCAAATACTCCAGACTTTAGTTCAGTTTTTAATTGGGCATTGCATAATTCTAAAAATCTTTCATACAATGGAATGGCAATATCAGGTTTTGCGGCATGAATGAATGAAGGTCGATTTCCTTTTTTAGTGCTTGCATATAATGTGAACTGACTTACTACTAATAATTCTCCATTGGTATCTAATACAGAATTATTCATTTTTCCCTCGCTGTCGCTAAATATTCTCATATTAATGATCTTATTAATCAACCAATTAATATCCTCTTCTGTATCTTCATTACATATTCCAAGTAATACTAAAAGTCCTTTAGAAATCTCTGAATGTAGTACTCCAGAAATTCGTAATTCTACAAAATTTACTCTTTGGATAACTGCTTTCATAATGATGATAAATTGTTGATAGATTTATTTTTTGTTGATAAATATAGCGCGCGCATTCACTTAAAATTAAAAATTGTTGATTACTCGATTTTACAAAAATTTAGTCAACATGATGAAATAGGTTTATTCACAATCGGTTATTCACAAAATTGTTATTCACTAAGTAAGAATAATGTTGATAACTATCAAAAGTACATTGTATATCTATACTCTGATATTGTTTGCATTATGTTTATAAAGCAATAAATATTCTTGAAACTGAGTTTTCGACAAAGTTATCCGCATATCAACAGTGCTAATAATAATATTCTTTTTTTTTAATTAAATTGATAATAATAAATAAGGACTGTTTAAATGTTGATTGTTTAAAATCATTCTAAAAAAATGAACTTGTTTCCAAATACTTCTATTAACTATATATCTCGTTATTTTTGATTTATGGAAAACAAGCGTTATAGCAATTGGGTCAAGTATTGGTTAATTACTGGGTGTATATTATTATTTTTTCAGGTTGTAATCGGTGGTATTACTAGGATTACTGGTTCTGGATTATCAATTACAAAATGGGAGATCATCACTGGAACATTTCCCCCTATGTCTCATGATGCTTGGATGCATGAATTTGATCTATACAAAGAGACACCTCAATATGAGAAAATCAATCAAGGTTTAAGTCTTTCAGATTTTAAGTTTATTTATTTCTGGGAATATTTCCATAGACTTTGGGCTAGGTCGATGGGATTGATTTTTCTGTTTCCATTTATATTTTTTGTAATAAAAAGGATGATAGATTGGCGATTGATAAAAAATCTAGGTCTGGTAATTTTCTTTGCATTTTTAGCAGCAATATTTGGGTGGATAATGGTGGCTAGTGGATTGGTTAATAGACCTTGGGTAAATGCGTACAAACTGACGCTTCATCTATCTATAGCTTTAACTACCCTAGGATTCATGTATTGGACAACATTTATTGGTTTCAGTCCAGAAAAACGTAAAATAGAAGGCAATATTTCTCGATTGAAAAAGCTAGGTATTATTGTTACAATAGTGCTGTGTGTTCAGATATTTCTTGGTGGTATTATGTCAGGCTTGCGGGCTGGTTTGATCTATCCGACATGGCCAGATATGCAAGGTGTATTTATTCCTGCAGAAGTGTATAATATTAAGAATTGGACATTGCAAAATTTTATTGATTACGACAAGGATGCATTTGTTCCAGCAGTGATTCATGTGTTTCACAGGACTGTGGCTTACTTTTTATTTGGATTATCTATTTACTATTTTATTAAGGTCAGAAAACTAACAAAAGATGTAATAATAAATAAGGCCGCATTTTTATTTATCATTTTAGTTAGTTTGCAGGTATTACTTGGTATCTTGACCGTTATTAATTGTAAAGGGAGCATTCCTATATTTTATGGAGTAATGCACCAAGCTGTTGCTATTCTATTGTTAGGTTCGAGTCTTTATTTGAATTTCCAATTCAACAATAGAAAACTACTGTAACTATTGAGTACTTTTGTAAATATGGAATGCAAAGACGGTTTTAAATATTTAGAGTCTGACTCAGATGGAGAGGTGTTACTAATGTTACACGGACTTTTGGGAGGTCTAAGTAATTTTGATGCTATTTATAATAAGTTTTCCAAGGATTATAAGGTGGTAATGCCTGAATTACCCATTTTAGAATTACCAGTAAAAGACGTGGGATTAGCTTCTATTCTAAAGTTTATTGAAGAATTTGTTGAGTATAAAGGATATAAAAATGTTCATGTTTTAGGAAATTCATTAGGTGGACACTTAGCGCAATTGTATGCTTTACAAAATCCTGATAATGTTAAATCTGTTATATTAACTGGAAGTTCTGGATTGTTTGAAAATGCCATGGGCAATACTTTTCCCAAGAGAGGAAACTATGAGTACATCAAGAAAAAAGCTGAAGATGTATTTTATGATCCCGCAATTGCAACAAAAGAATTGGTAGATTCTATTTTTGAAACGATTAATGATCGTATGAAAGCGATCCGTGTTATTGTAACAGCAAAGTCAGCTATCAGACATAATCTTGGAGATAGGTTACATTCTTTAAAAAAGCCAGTTTTATTAATTTGGGGTGCTAATGATAGCGTAACGCCACCATTTGTAGCAGAAAAGTTTCACGATTTATTGCCTAATTCGACGCTACATTTCATTGAAAAGTGTGGACATGCCCCAATGATGGAACGCCCAGCACAATTCAATGAATTATTAGAGCAATTTCTTAATAATTTAAAGTAACTAATTGATTATCAATTAGTTATGGTTTAATTACTCCTTTTTTTATAGATTTTGCTTTCTGCATTCCGTTCGGCATTTTACTGTTCTTACTTTTGAATACTTCAAACTTATCTGCTTCACTTTTTGGTGGGAAGCTGTTGTTGCTTGTATCAGTATCGGCTGTTTCTAGGAAAGGATCTAGGTTAATTTGTGATATTTCTTTATCAGTGACAAATACTTTTGAAATTTTATCAGAAGTTAATTTCCATATTTCTGCAGGTATTCTTATTACTTCTTTACTTCCGTCTACATACACAAATTCTAATATTACAGGCATTACCAATCCTCCTTTGTTAGAGAAAGAAACCTCATAATAATTTTTTCCTTCCTTCAGAATTTCTTTTTCTTCATCTCCCAAGTTGTCTAGAAAATCTTGGTAATCTTTTTCTTCTAATACTGTAGTTTTGAAAGGATCAAGTTCTGTATAAAAATCTACGATTGAAGGATCCTGATCTGCATAAGTTTCTTTGATTTCTTCTTTATTTCTTAGATAAGAAATTCCCATCGATCTTTCATCAGTTCCTTTTGCTATATCCTTAGCTTCTTTTGGATTTTTGCCGTCTACTTTAAAATGTTCAACATTATCGATTGACATATCTACATGATCATTGGTATAGAACCATCCTCTCCAGAACCAATCTAAGTCAACACCAGATGCATTTTCCATTGTTCTAAAAAAGTCAGCTGGTGATGGGTGTTTAAATTTCCAGGTACGTGCATATTCTTTAAAAGCAAAATCAAACAATTCTCTTCCCATCACAGATTCTCGCAAGATATTTAATGCTGTTGCCGGTTTACCGTAAGCATTATTTCCAAACTGATGGATAGATTCTGAGTTGGTCATAATAGGAGAAATCTTTGACTTATCTCCTCCCATGTATCCTGTTATTTTATGAGCTGGTCCTCTTCTTGATGGATAGTTTCTTTCCCATTGTACTTCGGCTAGATATTGAACAAAAGTATTTAGTCCTTCGTCCATCCAGGTCCATTGTCTTTCATCAGAATTTACTATCATTGGGAAATAGTTATGTCCTACTTCGTGAATGATAACTGAGATTACACCATATTTAGTTCTTTTAGAGTAAGTACCATCTTCTTCACATCTTCCAAAATTGAAACAGATCATCGGATATTCCATACCTATTCTTGCGGCATTGATAGACCATGCAACTGGATATGGATAATCGAATGTGTAGTGAGAGAACCATTTAAGTGTATGTGCTACTGCTTTAGTAGAATATTTTTCCCAAAGAGGATTTCCTTCTTTTGGATACATAGACATTGCCATAACAGTCGAGCCATCGCTTTGCTTTACTGCCATTGCATCCCAAATAAATTTTCTTGATGATGCGAATGCAAAGTCTCTAACATTCTCGGCTTTAAACTTCCAAGTAGAAGTTTTAGAAGATTTTGACTTTTCTGTTTTTTCTGCTTCTTTTTGAGTAACGATAATTACTGGTTGTTCGAATTCATCCTTTGCTTTATCTAATCTAGATTTTTGTTCTTTAGTTAAAACATCATCAGGATTTTGGAGTGTTCCTGTTGCTGCCACTAAGTGATCAGAAGGCACAGTGATATTTACTTCATAGTCACCAAAGGTCAAAGCAAATTCTCCTCTTCCTAAAAATTGTTTGTTTTGCCATCCGTTTACTTCGTCATATACACACATTCTAGGAAAGTATTGTGCAATAGTATATAGGTAGTTGTCATTTTCTTCGAAATATTCGTAACCAGAACGACCACCGATTTTCATTCTATCATTAATGTTGTACCACCATTTAATTTTAAAACTGAATTGTTCTCCTTTATTTAACTTGGTTGGTAAGTTGATACGCATCATTGTTTTATTGACTGTGTAGTCTAGTTCTTTTCCATTGGTATCTTGAATGTATTCTAATTTAAAACCACCATCAAAATCATTGTCTAATCTTGATAGTTCTCTTAAACTCATTTCGTTAGACATAGAGTTGGTTCTAATACTATGTGTATCAGAATCTTTAGCTCTCATGTTTTGATCTAGTTGTAACCACAAGAATCCTAATGCATCAGGGGAATTATTATAGTAAGTTATGGTCTCTTCTCCATAGATGATTTGTTCTTCATCATCTAAAGTGATATCCATTTTGTAATCAGCTTTTTGTTGCCAATATTCATGACCAGGTGCACCAGATGCACTTCGGTATGTATTAGGAGTAGGAAGTTCTTGACCAAGTTGTTTAAACTTGTTTTGATTGGTGTTTTCTTGAGCCAATAGTATTATTGGAAATAGGAATGCGAAAACTAATATTTTTTTCATATTTAGAATTTGTACTGCAAATATAGTTATGCCTGTAAAAGCAGCGATAACTTTAATATAAATTTAAACATGTTTCACGTGAAACATATTTGCTATCTTCTTAAATCAATTTTCTATTTGGATTGTTCCACGTGGAACAATCTATCTTGACAACATATATTCTTTAAAACTAGGAAAAGCTTTATTTAGTTGAGTTGCTTCTTTCTTTTTATTTAGTAATTCTTTTACTCTTTGCGGTAAATCTATTTTATGATCAATAACAGATTCTACTGTATCAAGGAACTTACATGGATGCGCAGTTTCTAAAAAGATGTAGTTTTTGTCTTTACTTATATTTTGGATATATTCTTCACAGGCAAGAAACCCTATAGCACCATGTGGATCTAAAACATAATCATTATTTTCATAAACTCTTTTAATGGTTTCTAACACATGTTTATCCGTGGTCCAATAACCACTAATATCTTTCGTAACAGCTTTATGGTCTTTATTGTATAATTCCATCATACGTACAAAGTTTGAAGGATTTCCTACATCCATGGCATTAGATATGGTTGCGATACTTGGTTTTGGATTATACTCTCCAGTAGATAAATAATCTGGAACTATATGATTTTCATTGGTTGCGGCAATGAATTTCTCTATAGATAATCCCATTTCTTTCGCTAATAGTCCAGCTGTGAGATTTCCAAAGTTTCCACTTGGTATTGCTATGATGTTTTCTTTTGTATTGTCTACTTGTTTAATCGCTTCAAAATAATAGAATGATTGAGGTATCAATCTAGCGATGTTTATCGAGTTTGCAGATGAAAGCCTATATTTATCATTAAGATCATCATCTAAAAATGCAGTTTTTACCAAAGCTTGACAGTCATCAAAGGTTCCTTCTATTTCACAAGCATAAATATTCTCTCCTAAAGTAGTCAATTGTTTTTCTTGAATATCACTCACTTTTCCTTTGGGATATAGAATAATAACCTCTACACCTTCTGTTTTGTAAAACCCCGATGCTACTGCTCCACCAGTATCTCCGCTTGTTGCTACTAATATGGTTAGTTTTTTATTTTCGTCTTTATTATAATGCGACATTAGCTGAGCCATAAATCGTGCACCAAAATCTTTGAAAGCAAGACTTGGGCCATGGAATAACTCAAGTGTGCTAATCTTATCATTTATTTTTACAACTGGAGCAGGAAAAGTCAAAGCGTTATTTACAATTTTCCATAGGTCATAGGCACCGATAGAATCTTGAAAGAGATTGGCACATACATGGAATCCTATTTCGGAAAGACTATAGTTTTTAAGATTTTTAAAAAACTCATCAGAAAGTCTATCTATCTTAGAAGGCATGTACAATCCTTTATCTGGAGCAAGTGATTTTAATACGGCTGTTTTTAAGTCAACTTTATAATTTGGATTATTGGTACTGTACAATTGCATATATTAATATTTTATAGCTCCCTCGTTATTTATCTTAGAAATATAAACTGTAGATTTTATGTTGTTTTCTTTTAGAAAAGCTTTTATTCCTTTACCGACATTTTCTGCATCAAGACTATTCCTGCATAAAGCAAACAATGATGGACCTGCTCCGCTGATAGAAAAACCTAGGGCTTTATTACTAAGTGCTATTTCTTTAAGGTCGTAAAAATGGGGAATAAGTTTAGCTCTTTGTGGTTCTATAACTACATCTTGCAATGATCGCTCTAATAAATCTAAATCCAATCGATAGAGGCTTGCTACAAAAGCACCAAGATTTCCTGTCTGTTTTATGAATGAATTTAGGTCGACTTTATCACTTAGTATCTCTCTAGAGTCAGCAGTAAGTATTTTTATGTTTGGGTGAATGAGGCAACAATATAATCCTTCTGGACTAGGCAGTTTTATTACATCATGCTCTTCATTACTTCTGATTAATGTAATTCCTCCCAATAATGAAGGTGCTACATTATCTGCATGGTAAGCACCATCTGCAACCTGCTCACCTTTCATAGCGTGAGGTAATAATTCCATTTTTGTCAATGGATTTCCAAAAAACTCGTTAATACCCATCGCTCCTGCAACAGCACTTGCGGCACTCGATCCCATTCCACTTGCAAATGGCATATTTTTTATAATCTCGAAATTGACTGGAAAATCCGATTTTCCTATCGCTTCCATTACAGAAAGTGCAGCTACACCTGCAGTGTTTTTAAGCGGATCTTTTGGTAATTTATTATAACCATTATGTATCATGGATATCGTTAATCCTGGTTCAGTACCTTGTGATACTTTAATGTCATCTCCAGGCCCAAAAATCGCAAATCCTAATATGTCATATCCTACTGCGACGTTTGCTACTGTCGCAGGAGCGTAAACTTTTATTCCAGGTATTTTATCCATAAATTATTGATAATCAATTAGTTAAAAAGAAAATACTTCTGTAGAAATCTGAATTATTTCCGAGAATACTCCAGCTGCAGTAACATCCGCTCCAGCACCAGGTCCTCTTATTACCAATGGTGATTCTGTGTACCGTTCTGTATAAATTGCAATCATATTATCGCTTGCAGAAAGGTTATAAAACGGACTAGTTTCTTCTAATGCCTTTAAGGCTACTGAGGCTTTCCCATTTTCAAAACTAGCAATAAATCGTAGTCTTTGATTTTTACTATCTGCTGTTTGTATTTTGTTATTAAAGTACGATTCTTCAGAAATTAAAGTTTTATAAAAATCATCAACACTTTCCGCAGAAAGGCACACCTCTGGTAATATTGGATCAAGCGTGATATCATCCATATTAATTTTGTATCCAGCTTCTCTTGCTAGAATTGTAATTTTTCTCATTACATCTAGTCCACTTAAATCATCTCTAGGGTCTGGTTCTGTCAATCCTTTTGATTGAGCATCTTTTACGATGTCATGGAAAGACATGTCTTTATTGTAATTATTGAATATATATGATATAGAACCAGATAGTACAGCTTCTATTTTTGTTACTTTATCACCGCTATTTCTTAATGTTTCTATCGTAGATATGACAGGTAATCCTGCTCCGACATTTGTCTCAATTAGTAATTTTATGTTTTTAGCTTTTGCTATTCTTCTCAATTCTTGATACTCTTCATAACTACCCGAACTAGAAACTTTGTTGGGTGTTGAGATAGAGATGTTATTGCTTAGGATTTCTTTATAGAGATTAGGAAAAATATCAGAGGCAGTGTTGTCTACAAAAACAGAATTTGCCAGATTTAATGCTATCATTTTTTTAATGAATGATTGTGGATCTGCTTTTTGCTCTGAATTATTAAGATCGTTTTTCCAATCGTCTAAATCGATTCCATTTTCATTAAACAGCATTTTTCTACTATTAGAAAGTGCAATTATTTTGATTTCAAGTCCTTTGTCATTAATTAAGTTTTGACTGAATATTTTTATTTGGTCCAATAAAGTACTTCCTATTAATCCAGTGCCGACGACAAATAAATTGAGTGTTTTACTGGCATTTTTAAAGAATGAATCATGGATTAGATTCAATGCTTTTTTTTCATCTTTTGATTTTACAGCAAATGAAATATTTAGTTCTGAAGAACCTTGAGCGATAGCTTCAATATTGACTCCGTTTCTACCAAGTGCAGAAAATATTTTTCCGGCGATTCCAGGTTGTTCTTTCATCGCTTCACCTACTACAGCAAGTACACTTATGTTGTTTTCAATATTTGCTTTTTGGATGATGTTTTTATTAATCTCAATCTCAAATTCTTGATTAATCACTTCTTCTGCCAAACTGGCTTTTGATTCTAAAACGGCAAAGCAAATTGAATGCTCAGAAGATGCTTGAGTAATCAGAATTACATTGATTTTGTTTTTTGCTAACGCATTGAATATACGCGCTGCAGTTCCTGGTACACCTTGGATACCTGTTCCACTTACAGTTACTAACGATACTTCAGATAAAGAACTTAAGCCTTTTATAGAACCAAAGTTATTTTCTATCTGTGTTTCTCTTTCGATTTTTGTTCCAATATAATCTGGATTAAAAGTGTTCCTTATGAATAGCGGAATCTCTTTTAATAGTACAGGTTGAATTGTTGGTGGGTAAATCACTTTTGCACCAAAGTGTGATAACTCCATTGCTTCATTGTAACTCAATGATGGTATGGGAAAAGCTTTGGAAACTATTTTGGGATTAGAAGTAAGAACGCCATCAACATCAGTCCATATTTCTAATACTTCTGCATCAAGAGCCGCTGCCAATATTGAAGCAGTATAATCAGAACCACCTCTTCCGAGTGTAGTAGTTTTTCCATTTTTATCCGAAGCAATAAATCCAGTTACTACCTGAATCGCTTCTTTATTTTTGAAGTGTCGAACTATGTTTTCATAGGTTTCTTCTTTATAAATTGCAGCAGACCTAAAGTCGCTATTTGTAACCATTACCTTTCTTGCATCGAGGTATTCTGCAGTCATTTTTTGAGCAGAAAAATAATGAGCAATTATGGTATTACTCAATCTTTCTCCAAAGCTCATAACATAATCGTAAGACCTGTCTGATACTTCTTTAAGAAGGAAAACACCATTTAGGATATTGTCTAATTTTGCAAAAAGTGCTTTTATGTTTTCTTCTATATTTGAAAGCGCTTGTCCTTCAAATAGTTCAGCTATTGCTTCAAAGTGTCTTTTTTTACAATCTGCTAATGATGTTAAGTAAGCTTCATTTCCTACGGATGCTTCCTCTACAGTTTTAATCAATTGATCTGTTACTCCACCGAATGCAGAAAAAACTAAGGTGAGCTTTTCACCAGTATACACTCTGGGAGAAAGTATAGATAATATGTGTTTTATTCTTTCAGGACTTGCTACCGATGAGCCACCAAATTTCAGGACTTTCATAATCATTTTTTACTCAATAGATCCAATACAAAGCTATCACTTTTACAAGCTTTAACTCAGTAAGAATTAAGTAGTTCCAAAACTGTGCCTAAAAAGAATCTTTCAATTTGGAAATTTATAATCGGCTTAATAAATAGAATATTTTTCAAAGCTCATAAGATAAATCCAAGCCCAACCATATGTTTAATAGCTAGAGCTTTTGAATATCTGCTATCTTGATATATTGAATTAAGTGTTCCTTAAAGTTTATATCCAAATAATAAACCAGCACTATAAGACCGACCTCTTAACAAGCTTAAAAATTGTTTTTCCTGAAACTCGTAAGAAAGGATTATGTTCACAAATATCCTTTTGGGTTTCCCAATAAAATATTTACTATTAACATTTATACCCAAATTATGCTTGCGTAAGCTTAGAATGTTATAATCAAAAGAATTATCGAATCCATAATACCATGTTTCTTCAATTGTTGTATCAAGTAGAATATTGTCAGTTAGATGAAGTCCAAGTCTAAAATTATCATTTAATAAATACTCAAATCCTAAACCTACTCCAATGGAGTTATTAATTCTAGTTGCACTTAAAGATGAACTTGTATTATTTAATATATCTGAAGGAAAAACTAAATCATATAGGTTTGTATATAATTCATTATTGATATATTGTAATGTGCAGGAAGGGTAGAATCTTTTCGTATCTAAGTTTAATAAAATTTGTGCACTAATTGAAAAGCTATTTTTTAATCTTTTTTGGATATTATACCTTGAATTCTTTACATCATTTGATAAATAATAATTGTAATAATTATAGCCCGCTCCAAACTCAACTGTAAACGCATTATTACTCTGTGAAGAAGTTTGGTTTATAAAAGAAAATAGAAGAAGACAGACCGAAGTCACTTTTATGAAGTATTTCATTTGTATTAAGTTTTAAAATATGGCCTTATTGGTTGTTATTAATATACTAATGTGGAATTAAGTAGAATTATTGTTTAAACAACAATTCAATTATTGCCAAGTATAAGTAATTTTGAAAGCAATAAGGAATAAAAAAAAGCCCAATGCAAACGCATTGAGCTTTCTTATTTTTAAGTGAATCAATTTTATAGATTAAACTCTATACCTTGTGCCAATGGCAATTCTTCACTATAATTTATGGTATTTGTCTGTCTTCTCATGTATGCTTTCCAGCTATCAGAACCAGATTCTCTTCCTCCACCAGTTTCTTTTTCACCGCCAAAAGCTCCACCGATTTCTGCACCAGAAGTACCGATGTTTACATTTGCGATTCCACAATCAGAACCAGAAGCTGCTAAAAATGCTTCCGCTTCTCTCAAGTTATTTGTCATAACAGAAGAAGATAATCCTTGTGGAACATTATTTTGAATAGCGATTGCATTGTTGATATCCCCACTATACTTCATGATATAAAGAATCGGAGCGAATGTTTCATGTTGAACGATTGCCATATCGTTGTTAGCTTCTGCAATGGTAGGTGATACATAACAACCACTTTCGTAACCTTCACCAGAAAGTTGTTTTCCTTCTACCAATACGGTACCGCCTTGTTCTTTTACTTGCTTGATAGCATTTAAGTAAGTATCCACAGAATCTTTATCAATGATAGGTCCCATGTGGTTTTTTTGATCCAATGGATTACCGATAACGATTTGGCCGTATGCTTTTGTCAACGCATCTTTTACTTTATCGTAAATGCTATCATGGATGATCAATCTTCTTGTAGAAGTACATCTCTGACCTGCAGTTCCGATAGCACCAAATACAGCACCAGTTAATACTACCTTTAAGTCAGCAGAAGGTGTAATTATAATTGCATTGTTTCCACCCAATTCTAATAAAGACTTCCCTAATCTACCTGCAACTACTTGTCCAACAGCTTTACCCATTCTTGTACTTCCAGTAGCTGAGATTAAAGGAATTCTTTTGTCTTCTGTCATCCATTTTCCTACTTCAACATCACCAGTTATGATACAAGAAAGTCCTTCAGGTAAATCATTAGCTTTTAGTACTTCTACGAAGATGTTTTGACAAGCGATGCTACACATTGGTGTTTTCTCACTGCCTTTCCAGATACTAACATTTCCACAGATAAATGCAATCATTGAGTTCCATGACCATACCGCTACCGGGAAGTTAAAAGCAGAAATGATTCCAACAATTCCTAGTGGATGCCATTGCTCATACATCCTATGTCCTGGTCTTTCCGAGTGCATCGTCAGACCATATAATTGTCTTGATAATCCAACTGCAAAATCACAGATGTCAATCATTTCTTGTACTTCACCCCAACCTTCTTGAAGGCTTTTTCCCATTTCATAAGAAACCAACTTTCCTAAAGGTTCTTTGTATTTTCTTAGTGCTTCACCATATTGTCTTACAATTTCTCCTCTTTTTGGTGCCGGCATTGATCTCCATACTCCAAAAGCTTCAGTAGCTTTAGCCACTACCTCGTCATATTGTTCTCTTGTTGTTACACTTACTTCACCGATCTTTTTACCATCAACTGGTGAGTAAGAAGTAATATATTCTTCAGAAGGCATTGCATTTGCTCCAGTAGAAGTACCTGCATTTTTTTCATTTAAACCTAATTCTGAAATAAATCCCAAATCCATAATTATTAATTTTTGCTGCAAAAGTAAGCATAGTAATCTTAATATGTTTCAGAAAATCACATCATATATTACTATTCAACATTTATAATATTACTTTTGAATTTGAAATGGTGAAAATTATTTCTTAATAGGGAATCCAGTGTAAATCTGGAGCAGTCCCCGCTGCTGTAAGCTTCATATTTTTTTAATAAATACCACTGCAAAACTTTTGTGGGAAGGTTTTAAAAAAAGAAGTGAGCCAGAAGACCTGCCAATTCAATTATTCCTAACTCTCGGAGGAAGAGTGTAATAGGAACATCGCTTCTCGTCAAGTCTATTAATTATAGGCTTTGATTTAATAGATGTGCTTATTGGCATTCCTTTGGGCTATATATTTATATTGAAAAATATTGTTATACAGCTTTTGGTTTTTTATTCCTTGATCGTTTCAGGACAGTCAACAAGTGTTGATGTTGACACTATTCAAGTTGTAGCTGATAAGCGTATTGCACAGAAAAATATCAAAGAAAATATAGCAACCATTAATTCTATAAATCAGTTGCTAGAAAACAATAGTTCTGCATTTATCAAGTCTTATGGAATTGGGAGTTTAGCAACGATCTCTATGCAAGGAGGTAGTGCCAATCAATTTTTATTATCGTGGAACAATATACCGATCAATAATCCAATGCTGGGAATTTCTGATTTCTCCCTTGTTCCGATAGACTTATTTGATACTGCGAATATTGATAAAGGGAACAATACTGCCAAGTATGGTTCTGGCGCAATGACTGGAAGATTAGATCTTTCTAATAATACTGTTTTTAAAGGTGTTGACTTTGGTTTAAAATTAGGCGTTGGCAGTTTTGGTCAGCGAAAAATAGGTTTTCAAATCGGCAACAGCAAGAATAAACTTTCTTACGCTACAAAGTTCTCTTACGATCAATCACAAAATGATTTTCCATATTCTTTAGGTGGAACGGAACAAACATTAGATCATGCAAGGTTTAATAACATCGCTTTGTTACAAGATATTGATTTTAATTTCAATAAGAAAAATACATTGTCTTTATCATTATGGTTACAAGATACCAATAGAGAGATACCTCCGACTACCGTACAAACTGAAAGTAAAGCGAAACAAAACGATCAGTTTCTAAGATTACAAGTAGCTTACAAATTAATCAAAAACAATGCTAGTTTAGAAATTCAAACAGCATATTTTGATGAATTAAATGCTTATCAAGATTCATTGATATTGGTTAATAATGACAATAAGTTTAAAAAAATATTCGCCTCAGTCGATTACCAATATGTATTTCCTAAACTAGATGTATTATTAAGTATTAGAAATCAATTTAGTAGGAATATTGGCAGTACCGAAGCATATCAACAAGATCGGATACAAGATGTGTATGCTATTTTTGCAGAATTGAAAAAATCTTGGTCCAAGTTTGAATTTGGGTTTTATCTAGCAAAAGAATTTCAGTTTAGTAATAATTTTGATTCCCCTTTTTCTCCTAAACTACAAGCAAGTTACTTACTAGGAAAACATACAAAATTAGATTTAAGTATTTCCAATGAATATCGATCACCTACATTAAACGAATTGTATTGGAGACCTGGCGGTAACATTGACTTAAAAGCAGAATCTGGAATTGGCCAACAAATAAGCATTAGGACTAATCAAGAGTTATTTGACTTTAATGTAAATATTTTTCATAGGAAGATTGATAATTGGATACTTTGGTCACCATCAGATCTTGGATTTTATAGTGCCAAGAATATTGCCGCAGTTAGATCATATGGCTTTTCTTTAGAAGGTAATTATGGCTTTGATTATAAAAGAGTTCAATACCAGTTTAACTTAATTTATGATTATGCAAGATCAGAAAACTTGGTTGCAAATCAGTTTCCAAAATTAGCGGTAGGACAACAACTATTTTACACTCCTATACACCATTTAAAGATTGGTGCAGATATAAAGTATAAAACTTGGTCAACGTATATTAATTCACGTTATGTTTCTGAAACGCTCGGACTTTTAGAAACATTAAAAGGCTATTTTATTGCAAATATTGGTTTTCAAAAATCATTTAAGCTAAGAAAATACGATACAGATTTAGCCTTTTCTATTAATAACCTGAGTAATTCTGAATATAGAATAATAGAAAGACGACCAATGCCAGGCAGAAATTTTTTATTAACCGCATATATAAAAATTAATTAATGAATTATTTTACTTTACTATTATCATTATTATTCACATCAATACTGACTGGTCAATCTATCATAGATTTTGAAGAGTATGATTTGTCACCTGAGACTTTTTTAGATGGAAGTGATGGATCAGGAGGATTTTCATCAGGTGGAATATTTTTACCTAATATCTATGACACGAGCTATTTCTTTTGGTCTGGTTGGTCAATTAGCAATACGACAGACGTAGAAACACAAGGTTTTACCAATCAGTATAGTGCAATCGCAGGTTCGGGAGCAGAATCATCTTCTAATTATGCTACAACTTTTGTTAGTGGCGAAAGCATTATTCGATTAGATGATAATTCCAAAAAGATTACTGGAGTTTCCGTCACTAATGGTACATATCCATTTTTTAGTATGCAAGAAGGAGATGCTTTTGCTAAAAAGTTTGGTGGAGAAACAGGAGATGATCCTGATTTTTTCCTATTGACAATTAAGAAGTATTTGGACGGAAGCTTATCGCAGGATAGTGTAGATTTTTATTTGGCTGATTATAGATTTGAAGACAATACAGAAGATTACATATTGTCAGATTGGGCATTTATCGACCTGAGTAGTCTGGGAGAAATGGATAGTTTGTCATTAACACTAAGTTCTAGTGATGTTGGTGCTTTTGGTATGAATACGCCAGCTTACTTTTGCATTGATAATGTTGTTGTAGATAATGTGAGTACCAATCAAAGCATTGTTACTGAAGCCTTAAGTGTGTTTCCAAATCCCGCAAAAGAATTAGTCTATATTAAAAATATTCAAGATGCTAATTTTATAACAATGTATAATTCAATTGGAATGAAAGTAGCAAAATTGGATATCATCAATTCAAGTATCAATGTTTCAACGTTGAAAACTGGAAAATATATAGGATTGGTAAACGGAAATGTCCAGAAAACCATCTCTATTGTAAAGATGTAAGGGAATATTACCCAGTATAATCTCCGGCGCCGTTATTATACATCCATATTAGTAATATGAAAAATAAGCATAACGCAAAAAGGAATTTTCCTAAACAAGCTCCTTTTTTACCCCAATTTTGATCATTGCCTCCGGACATGAATGTTACTTTTTATTTCGATGCAAAGTAACATCATTTTACATTAATTTTTGAGGTCTATGACAATTATTTTGAATTGTGTTAAAAAGGTGCGCATTGTGGTTTGATCCATTCTTTTACTTCTGGGTTAAGTAATGGTGAAAGTGTTTCCCATACCAATTGGTGGTATTCATTTAGCCAATCAATGTGTTTTTGTGATAAAAGCGACTTATTAATCAGTTTTTTATCAATAGGATAGAGGGTCAAAGTCTCATGTTCTAAGAAGTCATCGAATTTGGAATCACGGGTTAGAAATAGGTTTTCTATCCGGATTCCAAATTCGTGGTCTTTGTAATAGCCTGGTTCGTTAGAGGTAATCATTCCAGTTTTTAAAATAGTGTTTGATCTAGTACTTGGGCCAGCAGCAAATCCTTGAGGTGGCTCATGAACATTGAGGAAAAAACCAACACCATGACCTGTTCCATGCAAATAATTTAATCCATTGTTCCAAAGATGATGTCTAGCTAATGTATCTAATTGTCCACCTGTTGTTCCATATGGAAACTTAGTTTGATCCAAATCTATATGTCCCATTAATACAGAAGTATAGGCCACTTTTTGTTCCTCAGTAGGCGTTGAAAATGCAAAAGTCCTTGTGATATCTGTGGTTCCATCTTGATATTGTCCTCCAGAATCACAGAGGAGAATTCCCTCTCTCTTTAAAATAGCACTACCATCTTTGCTCGGTGAATAATGAATTATTGCACCATTCCCATTGTACCCAACGATAGCACCAAAACTTTCTCCAAAGTATAAAGCTTGTTCAGCCCTGCAAGACGCTATTTTCTGCGCAAAATCATATTCAGAAATATCATTATTGTCAATATGTTGATCCAACCAATGAAAGGCATTGGCTAATGCAACACCATCTTTAATTAGTGCTTTTCTTAGGTTTGTGATTTCTACCTCATTTTTGATTGCTTTTAAATTTTTAACAATACTATCCTGATGAATTACAGAATCACTATCTATAGTATCATATAAACTTACATTACAACAAGACTTATCTACTATGATATTCTGAGACGTACTTTTTTCTTCAAGGAAGGCAGAAATACTTTCATATGGGTGAATATTGATATTGTTATTTTCAAAGTATTGCGCTAAATCAGTTACTTTCTCTGCGTCTATAAAGAGTTCGCTTTGTTCTTTTCCGACTAATAAATACGAAATACATACAGGGTTATATACTACATCCGATGACCTAATATTAATCATCCAAGCGATTTCGTCAAGTGCGGTGAGTAATAGATAATCAGCATTATTTTCTTCTAAGTGATTAACTATTTCTCTTTGTTTTTCTGCATAGGATTTTCCTGCATACGCTACTTTATGTTCAAATGCTTTATGTTTAGGTAGTGTAGGTCTTTCTTTCCAAACTTGCGAAACAAGATCAATGTGGGTAATGAGTTTTATGTTTTTTGTTGATAATTTTTTTCTAAGGCTGATTTCTTGATTTTTAGAAAACATCCAACCATCTATTCCTACAGTTTGCCCTGCTTTCATGTTTTCACAAAGCCAATCAATATGTGTTGGACTTAAGTAGTTTTTTACTTTATGTAATTGAATAGTAGTTCCAGACAATTGTTCTTCCGCTTGAAGAAAATATCTAGAGTCTGTCCATAAACCAGCATGATCTTGAGAAATTACTACTGTGCCTGCAGAACCATCAAAGTTAGATATCCACGCCCTAGCGTTCCAATGGTCAGCAGCATATTCGCTTTGATGCGGATCACTGCTTGGGATAATATATGCGTCAATATTATTATCTTTAAGTTTTGAACGAAAAGCAGATAATTTCTCTAAAATTAACATATTTGTTTGTTTTTTTATATATAAATTATTGTTTTGGAACGACTTTTGTATAAGTATAATTTGTAATATGAATTATTGATTTATATTTGCGCAAAACCACCAAAACTAAGCTGAGAGCAAATGTGTTTACAAAATAAGGAAAATTAAGCATTATGTTAAAGCAAAGATTGTCCCATAAGATGTTACAAAAGCTGTCTCCACAACAGATACAGCTTATGAAACTTCTACAGATTCCAACAGCTACATTGGATCAAAGAATACAAGAGGAGTTAGAAGCCAATCCAGCATTGGATGAAGGGAATGATAGCGCCGAGATTTTTGACTTAGAGTCAGATGATTCTAGTGAGGATAACAAAGATGAGTTTGAGTTAGATGACTATCTAAAAGAATATATTGAGGATGACCCAATGTCATACAGGCTTCAAGGAGATAAATTTATTTCTGATGAAGAAACTAAAAAAATGCCGATTGCAGTAGCTGATTCTTTTCACGAACACCTAGAAACACAACTTGGTCTTTTAGATTTGGGATCTACTAGACTAGATACGATCGCTAAACAAGTAATTGGTAGTATAGATCATGACGGATACCTAAGGCGTGATACCGTGTCTATAATGGATGACTTATTATTTTCGCACAACTTAGAAGCCGAAGAAAAAGAAATAGAAGAAGTAATTTCTTTGGTTCAATGTTTTGAACCTCCAGGAATTGGCGCAAGAGATTTACAAGAAAGTCTTATAATTCAATTAAAGATTAAATACGAATTGGATGAAGGGCCAACTAGAAGATCAAAGATGATTGCGCTAAGAATATTGAACAATCATTTTAATGAGTTTTCTAAAAAGCACTATAAAAAATTACAGAAAAATCTCTTTTTATCAGAAACTGAATTAAGAGATGCAATCAATGAAATATTAAAGCTTAATCCAAAACCAGCCAGCGGTCATGCGGTAAGTTCTGGACCTGCAAATCAATATATCGTTCCTGATTTTATCATTACAAATAGAGAAGGAGAATTGGATTTGGTTCTTAACAGCAAAAATGCTCCAGACCTAAGGATCAATGATAATTATCTTGATATGTTGAAGGGATTTAACTTTAACACAAAAGGAAGAAGAGCATCGTCAAAAGAAAAAGAAGCCATCCTTTTTATCAAACAAAAAATTGATTCAGCAAAATGGTTTATCGATGCAATTAAACAAAGACAAGAAACTTTGTTTAATACCATGTATTCCATCATGCAATATCAAAGTGATTACTTTAAGACTGGTGATGATAAGCGGTTACGTCCTATGATTTTGAAAGATATTGCCGAGATTACTAACCTAGACATCTCCACAGTCTCAAGAGTTGCCAATAGTAAATTTGTGCAAACAGAATTTGGAACTAAGCGATTAAAAAGCTTTTTCTCAGAGTCATTACAAACCAAAGATGGAACAGAGGTTTCTACATTGGAGGTAAAGAATATTTTATCAGATATTATAAATGGGGAGAATAAAAAGAAACCACTTTCTGATGAGAAACTAAAAGACTTTTTGCAAGAGAAAGGCTATAACATTGCAAGAAGAACTGTTGCAAAATATAGAGAACAGTTGAACATTCCAGTAGCAAGATTAAGAAAAGAAATATAAGAATATCTGTGTTATACGATTTGGGTGTTTTAGTTAGAATAGTTACTAAAAGTACACTAACTCAATGAAGCACTTTGTAAAACTGTATAATGCTATTACGCACACCGAC
>JAHDBF010000027.1:0-1840 GCA_020630525.1 Saprospiraceae bacterium | reverse complement strand
CACTAACTCAATGAAGCACTTTGTAAAACTGTATAATGCTATTACGCACACCGACAATAAAGATGAGAACATAAAGTCTTTGCTCCAATACTTTGAAGTATCAGAAGATGCAGATAAATTATGGGCAATAGCTTTATTTTCTCACAAAAGACCTAAGCGATTATTAAACTCAAAAGTTTTAAAATCTTGGGCTTTAGATTATGCCAATCTTTCTGAATGGTTATTTGATGAAACCAATAATATTGTCGGAGACATATCTGAAACCATTTCATTAATTCTTCCTAAAAAACCTCAATCCGTTGATGATAAATCTTTGTCATTTTGGATAGACTCAATACTTGAGATAAATACAAATTCTACGTCAGTAAAGAAATCATTAATTACTAATGCATGGGACCATCTTGGTAATGAGGAATGTTATTTGTTTAATAAGTTGGTTACAGGAGCATTTAGAAAAACAATGCCAAGTCGACTTATATCAATTGCGTTATCTCAATATTTATCGCAAGATGAAAAAGTTATTACACATCGTTTAGTTTCAGATTGGAGTCCGCAGCAAAGTAGTTTCCAATCACTTTTTTTGGAAGAAATAAGTAGAGAGGACAGTTATAAACCTTATCCTTTTTACTTAGCAAATACACTTAGCGTTAATTTAGAAAATTTAGGTAATGCTAATGATTGGATTGCAGAAAAAAAACTAATAGGCATAAGGGTACAATTAATATGTAGGTCGAATCAAATATTTCTATGGACAAGGAAAGATGAGTTGATTACAAATCTATTTCCAGAATTTAAAGAAATCGAAAAAATTGGCTTAAAAGACTTTGTCATTGATGGACAGTTGATGATTGTAAAAGATGGAAAGTATAAAAACTTCCAAGCCATAGAACAAAGGTTGACTAAGAAAAAGGTGTCAAAAAAATTACTAGAAGAATCTCCAGCAGTGCTTGTAGCTTATGATATACTTGAGTATAACGGTATTGATGTACGAAAGAAAAAATTGGTGGATAGAAAAGAAAATCTTCTTGCTTTATCACATCATTTAGAACATACAGGGACAATCCAGATCTCTTACGAAGTAGCTTTCTCGGATTGGAATCAATTATTAGACAATTGGTCACATTCAAGATCGCATTACACAGATGGAATTGTAATCAAAAACAAAAACTCAAAGTATGCTGAAACTGATTCAAAATCCAATTGGTACAAATGGAAAGCTGATCCTTATAAAATTCATGCAGTTTTAATATATGCAGAAAGATCTCAGCACCATAGAGCGAGGTATTCCACATTTACTTTTGCATTATGGGAAGATGATAAACTAGTACCAATTACAAAAGTTGAAAATACCTTATCGGAAGAAGACAATACACTGATTAGCAAATTTGTAAAAGAAAACAAGATTGATAAGTTTGGTCCTGTCATATCTGTAGAACCAAAGCAGGTGTTTGAGATAGCATATGATGCAGTGTCAGAAAGTAGAAGACGCAAATCTGGTGTAGTATTAAAGGAAGCGAGGCTTTATGCTTGGGCAAAACAGCTTACTATCGATAAAGCTGATGACTTGTCCGTTTTGAAAGTGAAAGTTGTTGTATAAATAAATTTCTATACGTTAAATAAAATATTAACACATGGTAAATTATTGTAATGTGTTTTATTTTCCTACATTTGTTTCACGATTTTAATATTCCCTCAAGCAGTTCCCGAAAATCTAATTTTCCCTAAACCGAAAAATATACCGATATGTTTATACAACATGTCTGGTGTCGCATACTATGCGCAGTTATTGTAATTGCCTTTAGTACCGAGGCCATTTCAAAAACCGATTTTAAAGATTCTT
>JAHDBF010000026.1 GCA_020630525.1 Saprospiraceae bacterium | reverse complement strand
TCAATCGCTTATATATAAGAAACTTACTATTCTTTTGACAATCTATATAAAATCACTAGATTACTAACTCAAAAAATAAAACATGAATATTGTAGTTTTAGATGGGTATGCTGTAAATCCTGGAGACCTTAACTGGGATCAATTACATGCATTGGGCAATTTAAAAATTCATGACCGTACACCTCAAGATAAGATTATAGAACGAGCAACAAACGCTGATATTCTCATTACCAATAAATGTATCTTAAACGAATCCATTTTTGATGAATTACCAAAACTAAAATATATTGGGCTATTTGCAACTGGGTATAATAATATTGATATAAATGCCGCAAAAGAACGAAATATTGTAGTTTGTAATTCTGCAGAATATAGCACGCCATCGGTTGCACAACATGTTTTTGCATTGATTTTAGAATTAACAAATAACGTTGGACTTCATAATCAAAGTGTGCATAATAATGAATGGGCTGTTGCTAAGGACTGGTGCTATTTACAAAAACCAATAATAGAATTAGCTGGAAAAACATTAGGAATTTATGGCCTAGGAAATATCGGATCTGCAGTGGCGCATATTGCATTGGCATTAGGCATGAATGTTATTGCAACAAGAAAATCCAATAAAGCACCCGAAAACGCACTGGTACAATTGGTCACAGAAAATGAGTTATTGTCCAACAGTGATATATTGACGTTGCATGCTCCCCTTTCAGATGATAATTTCGAGTTTATACATAAAGCTTCTTTACAAAAAATGAAAAACTCTGCTTTCCTAATTAACACAGGACGAGGTGGATTAATTAATGAAGCAGACTTAAGAGACGCATTATCCAATAATACAATTGCTGCTGCAGCACTTGATGTTTTGCAAATAGAACCACCTGTATTGAATCATATACTGGTAGGGTTACCAAACTGTATTATTACTCCTCATCAAGCATGGGCAAGTCATGAATCAAGAGCAAGATTGCTAAATATAGTAGCTGATAATATTTCTGCATTTATAAATGGCAAACCTAATTTTAATCTAGCAACATAAAATTCACAATAATAAATATGGGCTACACTACCCTTTCTACATCTCAGAAACAACCAATGTTTTAATTGAGTTTGTAAAAATTAAATTTGTTGTTCCATATGATATAAGTCAAATCCTTTGGCCCAATAATCCTTTTTTATAGAAATGATTTTAAATCCTAGTGATTCAAAAAATTTATACGCATGTTGCGAAGTTCTAACCATTATCATACTGATATTTTTATTTTCTTTTAAAATATCAATGCAATAATTTACAGCCATTTTACCGTAACCTTTGCCAGTATATTTTGGATCGATAAAAATCCACGTTATTACACCTGTTTGCTCAATACCTTTTATAGCATATCCCACACCACCTATAACTTTATCCTTACTTGTGATTACAAAATAGGTTTTACCGTTTTTAGATAAGTAGGTTTCAAAATCATTAAATTCTTCTTCTGCAAAATACTTAGGTATATTTAACTTGAGTACAGACAGTAAAGCTTTTTTATCACTAATATTATATGTTCTTATAGAAGCCAAATTGAAATATTTTTGCTTTAATCAGATAAATG
The DNA here is from genome assembly GCA_020630525.1 of Saprospiraceae bacterium. GTDB lineage: Bacteria > Bacteroidota > Bacteroidia > Chitinophagales > Saprospiraceae > JAHDBF01. The sequence continues at coordinate 28,645 of JAHDBF010000026.1, read as the reverse complement.
ACTATCATTCTACTACAGAAAATGTAAAAGTTAATAAATATTAGATCATTTGATATAAAAAATGAATAGAATTTTATGGAACACATTTTGTCATTACATTTGTAGAACTAAAAATTAAATAGATCAAATGGATCAAAAGATTGTTACTTTAGACGAATTTATCCTTCATAGAGAAAAACTGGAAGATGCTACAGGCAGATTAACCGCTGTATTGCGAGATATAGGTATAGCATCGAAAATTGTAAATCGAGAAGTTAATAAAGCTGGATTGGTCAACATTCTTGGGACTGAAGGCTCTAGTAACAGTTCGGGAGATACCGTCCAAAAGCTAGATATTTTTGCTAACGAGCGAATGATCCATTGTTTAAGTAACTCTGGAGAAGTAGCGGGAATCGTATCAGAAGAAGATGAAAAAATCATTATTTTACCAAAAGTAAAAAGTAAAAAGCCAGAATACTTAGTAGTAATGGATCCGTTAGATGGTTCGAGCAACATCGATGTTAACGTATCTGTAGGGACAATTTTTGGTATTTACAAAATAAAGTCAAAAGCAAAATCAGAAGAGATTACTGATAAAGATTTCCTCCAGAAAGGCACAGATCTTATAGCTTCAGGATATGTGCTCTATGGTACTTCTACCATGCTCGTCTATACGACGGGAAATGGCGTTCACGGTTTTACTTTAGATCCTAGTATTGGAGAATTTTGTTTGTCACATCCAGATATCAAAATACCTACAAGTGGCAATTACTACAGTGTTAATCAAGGATATTACTTAAAGTTTGATGTAGAAATGAGACGTTACATAGATCAGTGTTCAGATCTTAATTATAGGCTCAGATATATCGGTAGTATGGTGTCAGATGTCCATAGAATGTTATTCCATGGTGGCATTTTCCTTTATCCGAATACAAGAAAATATCCGCAAGGAAAACTAAGGTTACTGTATGAATGTAAACCAATGGCAATGGTCGTAGAACAAGCTGGAGGTAAAGCCATCAACTGCAAGCTAGAAAGAATTATGGATAAAGAACCAATAGATATTCATGAACGGACATCCATCGTAATTGGCTCTCCAGACATGGTAGAGGAGATGATGGAGTTCATAAAAAAATACTCCTCATAACTCCTTGGTTTTTAAGCTAAGTTAGCTAATCGGTAGTCAGTTTTTTAAAGAAATAACTTATTCTTTAAAACTATACTCAAGTACATATTTATCTATTAATGTAGTTGCATTTATAAATGAATTAATACCCAAATTTGTGTCAATGTAATGGCATCATCGTTTTAATAATTTAATATTACATTCTAAGTTCTTCATTAGGGCAATAATAAATTTTTACTAATATCTATATTTTTATTACTGCATAACTGGCTTTATATCAATACTTAAGGTCTATTAGAGATTATTCTATCTAAAACAAATCGTATCAGCGTTGCAGCGTTAATTACTTATCCTTACATATATTAAGTAACAGGCAATCACACATTATACCAGTTGCCATTTAATACATAATTCATTTAAAATTTTGCGTATGAAAAAGTTAATGACATTTGTCGTAGGGATATTCTTTTGTCTAAATGTAAATGCACAATGGGATTACGGAATTAGAATTGGATTCGGGATTGACTTGTGTAAAGCAGAAAAAAATCTCATCAGAAAAGAAAATTTTAATCAATTGGCTAGTCTAGATTTTATGGAAAAAACCAACACATACACAGCAGGGTTATTTGTACAAAGAAATTTTGATTATGCATTTTTCCAATTAGGTATTGATGTATCTAAAAACAGTATTGAGTATATGATGCACAATGAGATTAGTGATAATGTAAATGAAATTTCAATTCAAGAAGAATATTTAAATATTGATTTTAGCGCAATAGTGGGAGGAAAATTTAAACATATTTATTTCGGTGCAGGACCATTATTTTCTAGGCATTTGAATGCTGAATATGAAATGCCTTTGATTGAAAATTTAAGCCATTACAAGAAAAAAGTATCTGCTAGCAGTCAGATGTTATTTGGTTTAAAATTGAATCATGTGATTCTTGAATGGCGGTATATCCGATCTTTTTCAAAATTTGGGGATCAATATTCTTTTAATAATAGTTTGAGAAAAACAGCATCTCAAAGAGCAAATGAATTAAGATTTACCATCGGCTTATCGTTTTAATATTCACTAATATTTGTTGCACTGGCTTTGGGAAGGGTCAGTGCTTTTTTATTGCTTTCCTCCAGATTTTCCAAAAATATCTTTCTCCCCTTTTCCATCTAATACTGGATCTGGGACTGGTGCCTCTTCGTAAATATGATCGAATACTTTTTCTACATGAATATATTTATCCTTTTGCCAAATGTAACCTTCATAACTGCCATCGCTAATTTGCGTTGCACCTTGACCAGCCAATCTTCCCATCCGTACAATCAGGTGATCGTACATAATCATTTTTAGACCAGGATTGTAATTAAGACTTACATTAGAATCATCTGCATATTGTAGATAAATACGCATTTTAGCATCTCTTTCTGATTCTCCTTCTTTATAAAAAATTGGGCTACCAAAACTTGGATTGTTATTTTCGTCAAAAGTAATTGTTTCAGCAATTTTTACATTTTCAAAATTATTTAACCCATTAAAACCAAATAACAAATAAGCATCATTTCCTTCGATCGGCATTATTTTATAATACAATTGACCAAACCAATTATTGGCATCTGCAACGGTATATTCATAATCCTGAATCAATGATTCTGTTTCATCGTTTAATTTAACAAAAGAATCATCCTCAAATACGATATAGCCATTGTAATTAAATTTGTCTTTTGCATATTGAGTATGCCAAGTATAAATATGAAAACTTGAGTCCGCAGGTGCAATACTGGATATCCATTTTACTTTTTTAAGCATATCAGAATCCTTGTTTTCGATTACTTTTTCTACCAAGGCAATTAATGCCTCATTTGCCCTTTCTTTATGTTTGTATTCTTCGACATTTGTCATGATATCTGCATAATAATTTAAATCATCAATAGAATAATCTTGACTAAAACTGTAATTTGATATCAGTATCGATAGCGATAAAAGAAAAAATCTCATGTGCTTAAATTTTGATAACGTAACGCAAACAGATAAAATAGAATTGTAAAAAATTTAACTATTAAATATTAAATAAAAGTAAATTAAGAGAGACCATCTTTTATTATTTGCAAATAATTGGGTTTATCTGCTATAGAATTGTGTAAATACATATTTTTTATTGCTCCTTGGTATATTAAAAACACACCTGGCATTTGAAAACTATCGCCAACTTGTTTTAAGCTAGGAATATTGGTTTTTGCCAACTGACCAAATCCTCGATACCATACTTTTAGACCAAATAATTGACCAACCTTGCCCTTGACGAGTGAGAAATCAGCATAGATTTTACAACTAGGATCTGAGATATTATACAGTGAATCCAAACTATGCTTTGAAAGGTAATTACATGCAGTCTCTGTGTCAGACATATGGACAAAAACAAGATTGACATTTAATGCATCGATGTCTTGCATAGAAGCACTAAGTTCCGATAAAGCTTCTTGGCAAAAAATACATCCAAAATGCCTTAGAAAAACCAATAATACTGGTTTTTCTAAGGACATGTCATATAAGCTCAAAGTATCAGTAACATGAATATTTTGTAATACTTGTTTTGATACCATATTAATTGCTTAAACTAATTTCATTTTATTAAAAGTCTTTAAAACATCAGTCACATGCTGAGCAGACTTTTTCAATAATTTCATTTCTCTAGCGTTCAACTTTAATTCCATCACATTTGTGATGCCTTCTTTTCCAAGTTGCACAGGAACTCCTAAAGAAATATTTTTAAGACCATACTGACCTGTTAACATTGTAGCACAAGGGAAAATCCTGTTTTCATCTCTAAGTATAGATTCAACCATTTGTGCTGCTGCTGCACCAGGAGCATACCACGCACTTGTTCCCATTAATCCTACTAACTCTCCACCACCCTTTTTAGTTCTTTCTACGATGGCTTTTAATTTGTCTTTGTCGATTAATTCTGTTACTGGGATTCCAGCTACAGTTGTATATCTAGGTAGAGGTACCATCGTATCTCCGTGTCCACCCATCAATACCGCTTGTATATCTTTAGGTGATACGTTTAATTCTGAAGCTAGAAAAGCTCTATATCTGCCAGTATCTAAAATACCTGCCATTCCCATCACTCTTTTTGGACTTAACTTAGAAGCTTTAAAAGCTGCATAAGTCATTACATCTAGAGGATTAGAAACCACAATAATAATTGGGTTTTTAGAATACTTTAAAATTGATTCAGTAACAGAAACAACGATCTTTGCGTTTGTAGAAATTAAATCATCTCTACTCATTCCTGGTTTTCTAGGAATCCCTGCTGTAATTACAACAACGTCAGAATTTTTTGTCGCAGTATATTTATCGGTTCCTACGATTCTAGAACTATAATAATCAATAGGTGCTTGCTGCCACATATCTAATGCTTTGCCTTGCGCCATCTTTCCCTTCAAATCCAATAATACGATCTCATTTGCAATATCCTTGTGTGCAAGAACATTGGCAACTGTAGCTCCAACATTTCCAGCTCCTACTACGGTAACTTTACTCATAGCTAATTTAATGTTTTAATTGTTTGAAATAATGCCGCAAAAATATATAAAATATTAATGACATGTATAATGCTTTTGTATAAGCTTTTAGATTTATAATTTCTTATTGTGTAGGATTGTTTTTATTTCACTACTTTAGAAAATATTATTTCAATCAAATATAATTTTTTACCGTGCTGAGATACATTTCAATACTTCTTTTATCTACTTTTTTGTCGTTAAACATTGTAGGTCAAAAAGACTTTTTAAATATTAAATACATTGACAGTTCTGGTCAGGTAATATTAACATTATCAGAACAAGAATTTGGAAAAGAGTTTCTCTACTATAATAGTCTTGCTTCTGGTTTGGGATCGAATGATATTGGTCTCGATAGAGGTCAATTGGGGAATACACATTTGGTATCTTTTAAACGATATGGCGATAAGATATTTATGTATGAAAATAATCTTAACTATAGAGCAATTAGCGACAATCAAGACGAAGTAAAATCTATAAATCAAGCATTTGCAAATTCGGTTTTATGGGGATTTAAAATCAAAAAATCTTCGGGTAATAATTACGAAATAGATCTTAATGAATTTTTACTTAGAGATGCGCACGGCGTTACTCAGAGATTAAAAGATAAGAAACAAGGCGCATATAAGATTGATAAAAATAAGTCAGCTGTTGATAAGCATAGTTTGTTAAAATTTCCTAATAATATTGAAATTGAATCTATATTGACTTATACAGGTCAAGCAGAAGGAGAATGGGTTAAATCTGTTAGCGCAAATCCAAATCTGATAACATTAGTCAGCCACCATTCTTTTATAAAATTGCCAGAAGAGGGATATAAGCCTAGAGTCTTTCATCCTGAAAGTGGATATTTTTACATGAGCTATGATGACTATGCAAAACCGATCGGAGAAGATATGACAGTCCGGTTAATCAGAAGGCATCGATTAGAGAAAATTGATCCTGAAGCAACAAAAAGCAAAGTGAAAGAACCTATAATTTATTATCTTGATCGTGGATGTCCAGAGCCTGTAAGATCGGCGCTTTTGGATGGAGCACGTTGGTGGAATGAGGCATTTGAGGCGGCTGGATTTATTGATGCATTTAAAGTAGAGATGTTGCCAGAAGACGCGCACCCACTAGATGCAAGATATAATGTAATCCAGTGGGTGCATCGGAGTACTAGAGGATGGAGTTATGGTTCTTCTATCACTGATCCTAGAACTGGAGAAATAATAAAAGGTCATGTAAGCCTTGGTTCACTGAGAGTTCGCCAAGATTATATGATTGCGCAAGGTATAATTTCTGCTTTTAGTGAAGATCAAGATGATCCGAGAATGTTAGAAATGGCATTGGCAAGATTGAGGCAATTATCAGCACATGAAGTGGGTCATACCATTGGCTTAGCACATAATTTTTCTGCCTCTATGAAAGATCGGTCTTCTGTAATGGATTATCCTCATCCATATATAAGTATGTCTACTGATGAGCAAATAGACTTTAGCAATTCTTATGCGGTTGGTATTGGCGATTGGGACAAAAGAGCTGTCATATACGGCTACAGTTACGTGCCAAATGACGGTAGTGAAGAAGCTTATTTAAAATCAATAATTGAAGAAAACCATAGATTAGGATTTGAGTTTATAACTGATCAAAATTCTAGGTCTTCTAGCAGTTTACATCCGACTGCAAGTCTCTGGGATAATGGCAATAATCCAATCAATGAATTGAATAGAATAATAGATTTAAGAGAGTATGTTTTAAATAACTTAAGCCATAAAGCATTAAAAAATGGAACACCATATTCTGAACTAGAAAAATTATTGGTTCCAGTATATCTTATGCACAGATATCAAGTTGATGCAGTCGCAAAATTGATCGGTGGAATTGATTTTAGTTATCAAGTAAAAGATCAAGATGGATTTCCAGTAACGCAGCCTGTATCTGTTGCAAAGCAACAAGTGGCACTAGACGCTATATTAAGCACAACAAATGTTGGATTTTTAAACTTGTCGGAATCTTTACTACAGCAAATACCACCTCCGTCATATGGCTATGGAAGAACAAGAGAAACATTTAATGGAGGCGCAGGTGCACTATTTGATCCAATGGCAGCAGCTGAGGCAGCAGCAAATTACAGTTACAGTCTTTTATTAAATCCCCAACGATTGAAAAGAATTGAATTGTTGAATGATGCTAGTTTTGATGTTGATAAATATTTATTGAAAATGATTGACCATACTTTTAAGAAACAAAGAGGTAACGTTAATTATCAAATGATGTTAGAGAAATTACTTTTTATAAAACTTATTGAGTTGTCAAAAGATGCTCAAGCATCTAAGCAAGTTCAAGCCTTGGCAAAAAGTCATTTGAAAAAAATAGTTATTAATTTGAGTACAAATTGGGATAAATCTGCACATAACGATTATCTCAGAGAATTACTGTCGAATTACGAAGAGAAACCAAATTCGTTTGAAATTCCAGGATTGCCAAGTTTACCTCCTGGCTCGCCAATTGGGTGCAGTTGTGGAGGTATGTGATTAATCTAGTAACGTAAATTTAGACCAATATCTATTGAATAAATCTTGCAATAATTATTTCAAAAGAAATAGTGACTTCCATTTCTGATAGAGAATCAAAATTTTCTTCAGTAAACTTATATAAATATGGTGTCATAGTAACAAGATTTTTTACATCTTCGGTAGATAACGACATGCGCTTTGTCAGTGATTGACATTTGACAATTTCCAATTTTGGATGAGCTAATATCTCCTCTTTGATATTTGATTTATGAGATATAAATTTATCATAGACAAGCTCAGCAACTTCCCTCATATGATTTTCAGCTGGAATAACTTTTATGAAATATCCATTTGATTTTAAAACGCGAGAAACTTCATTAAGGTCAATAGGTGAAAAAATATTGAGTAATAAGTCAACAGATTCTTCTATAAAATTTAAGTCAAAAACTGAGCCTACAAGGTAAGTCGAATTCTTATCTTTCTTTGCTGCTTTGGCTACAGCAAATTTTGAAATGTCTACTCCTACCCTATTTATTTTACTATTTGAGAAAATGCTTCTAGTATAATACCCTGACCCACAACCCAAATCCAACATGTTAATTGAATCACTTGATTCTACAATATCCAAATTACTGAGACTGAGTATTGACTCTATTCCTTCAATGAGAAAATCGAAATGACCCGTGGATAAAAATGCATCCCTAGCAGTTATCATTTCCCTATTATCACCTGGACTACTTGTCTTCTTTTGGTTTGCCAATAGCAGATTAACATACCCTTCTTTTGCAAAATCAAATGAATGGGCATGTTTACATTTTAACGAATTACCTACTTTGCTGAGTACTGATTTACAGTTTGGACAAGATATTATAACATACGATTGGCTCACAATTAATGTGTTGACTATATTTACTTAAAAAAATTTAATAGCGATAAGCAATTGCATTGATGTTCATACCTGCACCAACAGATGCCATTAAAATAAGATCACCTTTATTAATCTCATGCTTTTGTTCGCTAGTACCTTTACGGATTCTATCTAGTAAAGTAGGGATAGTTGCAACAGAACTGTTCCCCAATTTGTGAATGCTCATGGGCATAATTCCTTCTGGGATTTTTCTTTCTTTATAAAGTCTAAAAAGTCTTTTGATAATTTCATGATCCATTTTTTCATTTGCTTGATGAATCAAAATTTTGCTAACGTCATTGATATGCGCTCCAGATTTTTCTAAACAAATTTTCATTGCCTGTGGAACTTTTGTTAATGCAAATTCGTAGATTTTACGTCCATGCATTTTTAAATATCTGTGATTAGGATCAGCTTCCTTTTTATTTCCTTTTCCAAAAAACAAATAATGAGCTTCTTGCTTAGCCCATGTTCCTGCTTCTAGACCGATTATTCCTTCTTGCTTATTGCTTTCTTTTGCTTCAACTATACATGCTCCAGCACCATCAGCGTATATCATGGAGTCACGGTCGTGAATATCTATCACTCTAGATAAAGTTTCTGTCGCAATAACGAGACATCTTTTTGCCATTCCAGAACGAATATATGCATTGGCCTGAATTATACCTTGTATCCATCCTGGGCAACCAAAAACTATGTCATAGGCTACGCAACTAGGATTTTCAATTTGTAAATTATGTTTTATTCGTGAAGCCAAACTTGGTAAGACATCAGTTTGATTGGTAGTAGATTTTACATCGCCAAAATTTTGTGCTACTATTATCTGATCTATCGATTCTGGATCTATGCCAGCATCTTTTATTGCAAGTTGGGCTGCTATTGTTCCTAAGTCAGAAGCAACTAAATTATCGTCAGCATACCTACGTTCATGTATTCCTGTTATTGCTTTAAATTTTTCTGCAATCTCTTCATGGGAAGCTTCGAAAATTTCACCTTTTGTATTATAAAATTTATTTTTTGCAAAATCTTTATTGGTTACAATATTCTTAGGAACATAACTTCCAGTTCCAGTAATCATTACGTTTGTAAAATTCATAAAGGTGCTTTGCGGAAAGATACAGAAGTAATGCTATAAATCAACGTAATTTAATGTTAATTGATTTTTTTTGTTTTATTGTGTAGAACCAGAAAACCTGCAAAAAATCTCATTAAGTGAGGCAAATTAAAATTTTATATTGATGCCACTTGTTATACTGATACCAATATCGTCAGCAAAATACCTTTGTCTATTTAAATAATCACGGTAGCTTATATTAAACAGATTATCTGCTTTCAAAAAGAGCCTTAGCTTAGTATGTGGGAACAATAAGTTTGTAGACAATTTAAGTCCGACCAAATTATAAGTATTAGGAGGCGCAATAAAGTCTTGCTCTGCAAAAATATTTGTTTGTTCAAACACCAGTCTGTTTGAGATTTCGACTTCAACATCTTCTAAGTTCCATTTACTAGATAACCTTATGGACTTATGCGCTCGATAGGTTAAACTTCCAAAAAGACTATTTGGCGGCATAAAAATTAATGGTTGATCATTAGTCACATCTGTCCCTCTCAAGTAGCTATATTTTATTAATCCAAGGAATGAGTCGCTTATGGTAAATTGTGAAGAAACATCAACGCCAAATATATTGGCATCCGTTTGCTCGTATTTAAATACTGGAAAAGCACCGCGTATGGTTAATCGAATTTCATCTTGCGGATTTAGGAAAATATAATCATTAAAAAGTTGATGATATGCCAATACATTAATAGCAAAATTTGAGCTTGGCACCCATTTATATTCAATAGTATTTTTGATTGCTTTCTCTATTTTGAGTCCAATGTCTCCTTCTTCAATTCCGCTAACACCTTGATGTAAACCATTACTATACAATTCATTAATTGCTGGATTTCTCATGGCATAACCTATATTCCAACCAATAGATTGAGCAGTAGAAATCTCATATTTTATTCCCAGTAAGCCATTGAAATTATTAAATGTGTTTTCAAATCGAATGATTTCTCTTGGAACAGAATTACTTATTGTTAATACAGTTTGCTGTTCATAATCGTACCTCAAGCCAATATTAAAATAAGTTCTATTCATCTTTTTTGACAAGGTACTAAACAGACCATTTTTGTAAGAAAGATAATCAGGTATCAAAGGTAGGATTCCTGTTTCTGGATTGTTCGTATTATCGGTAACGATATGTTGATTTCCAACTTTTAGTTTCCATTCTTTATCAAATAGATGTTCGTATTTGAGATTTAAATTCAGCGAATATTGAGACAAACTCAGTGATGGAATATCCGTGCGACCACTCCGTCTTACATCAAATTCTTTTCGGTCATTAATTTGTCCAGCAATAACAAATTCGAGAAAATTATTATCTGTAAAAAAATATTTAGACTTAGTCTTAAGTAGATGATGAGAAACTTGTTGTTTTGGTGCCTCTATTTGGTAACTAAAATCTGGTTCAGTAAAAAACGGAACATCATTTGTCAATGCTTGCTCTAAGTCTGTGAGATTTCCAATATGGGAGCCTCTTAAAATGCCAAGTCTAGTATTAAAAGTACTTCCATATACATCTAAAAAGAATTTTTCATTCCATGATTTCTCTAGCTGTACCGAAAAATTGGCTTCCTCTGCGCCTGTATTATTTAAGAAATAATCGGCAGATTTTTTATCACCAGATTTTTTTAATGTACCATTAATCCTCCATGCTAGTTTTGATCCATATTTTTCAATTCTAGAATTTAGCGTATGTCCTCTTCCGTTAGAATCGAAAATATAATTTACTTGGCCATGTAAGTGAGGCTCTCTTTCAATCCGTTTTGGTTCTGATAAAATGACACTACCCAAATTGCCTCCGCCATATTCTATTGCACTAGCGCCTTTTAATACCGTTATTTTATCAGAAGAGAAAGGATCTATCTCAGGGCTATGATCATTCCCCCACTGTTGACCACTTTGTAATACTCCATTATTTAATATAGCTAGTCTGTTGCCATAAAGACCTTGCACTACCGGTTTTGAAATACCACTACCATTTTTAATTAAGTGTACACCTGTTTCATTTTCCAGCAAACCTGATAGATTATGATTACTATTATCTTCAATGATATTCCTTTTTACATAAAGATTTGCTTGGTTATAGAAATCATTTTTTTTGCCAGCTATAATTACAGTTCCTAGTGACGTAGGTGTATGCGACAGCCCAATATTAATGATTGTATCTTTGAAAATATCAAAATGAAATTTTTCATCTTCACAACCTATATGTGATATAATAAAATGATAGTGACCTGCACATACATTATTTAATATGAATTTACCTCCATCATCAGTTGTTGTCCCAGTTTGAGTTTCCTGAATAAAAACATTGACATAGGCTAAAGCAGATTGCGAAGTCTCATCAAATACATATCCTTTGACAGAATATTCACAATCTTGACCATTGACATTTATTGATATAAATAGCCACAAAAAGATATGTACAAATATTTTATTCCACATTCACAGAAAATGTAACTTCTATGTCTGTCTCTCCACCCGCATTTGTAATAATCCCATTAGATACTCCTGCCTCTGATTTTGATGGTTCATGTCTGAGGGTAATGGTTATTGTACCTGCTCCTGCTGCGCCAGTTGACAATGTAGTGGACAATCCGACTGGGTTTCCATTATCATCTTCATCACTATAATTAATACTTAAATCAGAAATATCAGTTTGAAAAAAGAATTGATGGTCTTCATCTTCTTCTGCTATTTCTTCTGTGATGTCTTCCGCTGGAGAATCTACTTCATTTAATAATTCTAATCTTCCATTATACATCTGATTAGAAGCTAAAGTAGCTGAAGTAATTATCGGCGCATTCCCACCATCACCATCCAAATCTTGGAAACTCATTATTATTGATTCTCCACCATCGACAGGAGTTAGGTAATAATTTAGGGTAGTTATTAGTTCTGGTTCCTCAGGAATCACAGGGTCATCCTTATCACATGCCGTAAAAGCAATCCCTAAAATGAAAAGCAATCCCAAAATATATTTACTATTTTTCATAACATATTTTTTATGTGGATCAAATATACGTTTCTAAATGCAACAATGTTGCATTTAGAAACGTATTTACATAAATTTAATAGCAACAGCTAAAATCAATGAAGTAAACGAAAGGCTTTGGGTAATTGTTTTTCTCAGATAATTGGTTTCTCAACCAGCAGCGCGTAGACATAAGGGATTTTGTCACCGAATGCTTTAACGCGATATTTACCAGATTCAAATTCTTCATAATTGTTAAAACAAGAATACGGAGAATAGTCATATTCTTTAAATTGTTTTATAACTAAACCCTGGTCTAGGAGACTTGACATAACTTCTGCTAATCCATGATTCCAACAAACAAATTCTGCTTTTATATCAGCATTGACATCAGCATAAGTTCCCTCCTCTACTTCATGAATAGGACCATTATTGCTGTATTTATATTTGACATGAGTAAAATGATCGTCATACATCCAAACCACTGGATGGAATTCTGCAATTAAAAATTGACCTCCAGGTTTTAAGAAATGGTCTACTACTTCGGCCCATTTATTAATGTCTGGCAGCCATCCAATTGTGCCATAGCTTGTGAAAACGATGTCAAACTTTTTGTCAAGCACATTTGGAAGGTTATAGATATCACAGCAGATAAATTCTGCATCTGTATTAGTTTCTATTGCTAACTCTTTGGCTTTTGCAATTGCGCCATCTGATAGATCAACTCCCACACTTTTCGCACCCATTCTAGAAAGTGAAATGGTATCTTGTCCAAAGTGACATTGTAAATGCAGGATTGATTTACCTGTAACATCACCTAGAATATCTAGTTCTATTTTGTTTAAACTATTCCTGCCTTCTATAAATGATTTGTTATCATAAAATGTAGAATCAATGTGATGCTTTGTTTTTTCGTTCCAAAGTTTTTTATTTATGTCTAGGTAGTTCAAAGTTTCAGTTTTAATATTCAAAATTTATATTAAGATCCTTAATTGCAAATTAAAAATCGTTAACCACCTATTTCAATTGGTTTTTTAAAATTACCAATAATTGCTATCAAAGCGCTTAAAATCCAAAGGTAATATCCTATCGAATAACCAGTAATTTTTGAAATATGTCCAGCTTCACTTATAAGTATTTCTTTCTGATATACGAACGAGACCATCACTACAATTGCCATTATAGAAAAATACAATGACACTTTTGGTTTTTTATTGAATAATATCCAAGAAATAAAAAGTAGTGGATTTGCCAACCAATAAATATAAAATCCCAGTACTCCAATCCACCCGAAAGTTAACAATCCAAAACCTTGGAATAGGTCACCTGACGTTTTACCAGTTGAATAACATGGTAAAAAAAGCGCAATTATAAAGAAGAAAATACTCAACAATAAGAATGTTCTTTTTTGTACTCCGCCCACAACAAAATAAGTGTTAATCCAATCTAGAAACCAATAATAATAAAGTTAAAATTGACATCGCTTGTCCAACAGAATCACTAAGGATTTCAGTCCAATTTAATCTTTCCTCCGATTCATTATCATTTTCTTCAGAAGTTTTATAGGCTATCGATATTATCGATCCTTCATTTACTTCAGGGTACTTTTGGAAAAAACCGTATCGTTGTATGCGTTTGACTTCGCCATTAGGATGTTTTACAACTAGTGATCGTCTATTCGCATTTTTATTAAATCCTCCAGCATAATGATTAATGTAATAACGAGCACTTTTTCCTTTGTGATAAGGAACATGGATTTCATTTCCTGCATTGATCGACTCACCACTTAATACTTCTTTTGCGTTTGTTGCTCCTTTGATGGTAACAAATTGTCTGCTTTTAGGAATATTTATGGTATCGCCTCCCCTAACTATAAAATCAAATTTATCATCATTTAATTTAATAACAATTGCACCCAAATCATCTTCTGCTCTGTAAAGCGAAGCGCCTTCAGGAAATGCTTCATCTGTCAAACCTCCTGCTCTATTTATGATGCTGGATATTTTTTCATTTTCATCGATGATAGAATACGATCCTGGAAATTGGACTTCACCATTTAACACTACAGATTCTTGTAATTCAAATTCGGGAACATACCTTACTGAAACTTTATCAAAAGGTTGGAGCGGATAACCGTCTGGGTATCCGTCAATACTCAAGTCTCTATTTATTACCAATTTATCCACTACAACATTGGTGTTTTTATTATTTTCAATCAAGACTCTTGAAATTTCTACATTATTGGTAGCAGCACTTAATTTAAATCCACCTGACAAAACCATAAGGTCCTTTAATTCCATATTCTTACCATACTGAAAAGTTCCAGGGCTATTAACTGCACCATAGATTGTAACCCAAGATGATTCTAAAAAAGTGTTCTCGGAATAAAAGTAAATACTGTCAAATGGGTTTAACAATATATTCTCTTCGGAATTTGGATTGTCAAGAACTTCATCCAAATTAGTTAAGGTAATGTACTCTACAATCTTTGGATTTAATGGATCTTTTCTATGAATCGAAGCGAAGTTACTGGCATCTCTTCTTAATCCTCCTGCCAAAATAATGGCTTCATTAATTCTTACTTTTTTAGAAACATCATATGGAAATTCATCAGGATATCGCACTGCACCATCTATTTTAATATTTGCTTCATCGACAAATCTTTCTTTCGCCCATATCGTAATAACATCTTTATCTGACAAAATCAAATCCTGTTCAGAACCTCGATTATTTATGATGTCATCTATACTTATTTTTTCAAAACTTTTAGTGCCGTCAGCATTTTCATGTCTTACAAAGGCGATATCTGTTCTAGAGCCTGACTTTAGACCAGCTTGCGCAATGACATCAGACACACGCATACCGTTTGATCTTTCGAATACGCCTGGCGTTTCTACTTCTCCTTGGACTTCAACAAAATTAATTACGGAGGTAGATATAGTATCAATAAATATCACATCACCGTTAAAAAGTTTAAAGTTTGTTTTTGTTTCTAATAATTGACGATAGTTAACGTCTGCAATTATTTTTTTATCATTTTCGTATCGTTGGATTCTTATGTTTTTTAAATAAGCATCATTTCTTGGTCCGCCCGCATATTCTATTAAATCCACTAAGCCTTCTGAGTCTAAAAGTTCGTATTTCGTAGGTCTTTGGATAGCACCTTCAATCGTAACCACTTTTTCTGATACTGGAACCAATATTATGTCACCGTCATCAAGTGTTATTTGATCATTATAAGCAGGATCAGCCATATATTTATACACATCGACTATCTTTTTGGTATTGTCAGATTTTATCAATTGTATATTCCTTAAAGAACCAAGGTTATTAGGTCCTGACACGGCAGCTAATGCACTAAATGGAGAATTTATCGCAGGGATTGTTACAGGTCCTGGATTAATCACCTCTCCATAAATGTCAATTCTAATAGATCGAGAAAAATTCAAATTTACATCAAATTCCCCTTCATTAAAGCTGTAATATGACCTTAATACTTTGGCTAATTTTTCCTTTGCTGCTCCTAGAGATTGCCCTTTAAGAAATACTCTTTTTGAACCATTTATGATTCTGATATATCCATCTTTATTTACTGTTTGTTTCTGATCTAATTGCGATTTACCCCAAATTGAAATATTCAGTTCATCACCAACGCCCAAAATATAGGAATCAGGAGCTTTATAATCTGTTCCTTCTTGGAAAACTCTTATCAGATCTTTCCTAAAAATCTCTTGACCATACATTTCTACTGGTGGGAGCTCTGGGATTTTATCTACTTCAATTATTTCTTGAATTTTACTTGAATCACTTTCGGCTATTCCTTCATTTTCAGCATCATTAAGAAATCCTTCTGAACTTTTATCATTATCCGTATTCTCATTAACCACATTGATGTTTTTCTCCATTTGGAGAATCACGTCTTCAATAATTAGAAAATCTTCAGGACTTAGATTTACAAGATCTGTGACATCAATTCCTTTTGCGATTAATGCCTCATAAACTTCATCTTTTTCTAGACCTCTTTTTTCTAGTTCAGATAATATTTCTCTTTCTGTAGGAATAATTTGTTGTGCACTTACGTCAATACTTATTAAGTATATAAATATGGAAATGGCTATTATCAGGGTTTTCCTATTCATAATAGTTAAGTTGAAGCACCTTGGATTATATTAAAAAAAATCAATTATGTAATAAATTAAGAGCTAATTTAATACATATTGTACTATTTTACTATTTCTAAAACAATTTTAGCAATATGAGATTGAATTTCTTCGGTTAGTTCAGTGTGCATCGGTAAAGAAATCACCTCTTTACATGCTTGATCAGATACAGGACAATGAAAATCTCTACTTTCTTTATACGCCTCGCTATGGTGAAGAGATTGTGGATAGTAGATTCCAAAAGGAATTTTATTTTCTTTTAAAGCTTCTGCCACTGCATCTCTATGTTCTTTAATTCTCAATGTATATTGATGAAAAACATGATCACTATATTCTACTCTATATGGTATTTTTATGTCATCCGTTCCTAAAAATAGTTGATCATATCTATCTGCTGCAATATTCCTTGCAGAAATATAGCTGTCCAAATATTTCAATTTTACATCCAATATTCCTGCTTGCAATGCGTCCAGTCTACTGTTTATACCTATACTTTCATAGTAGTATTTTTTGCTTGATCCGTGGTTTCCAAATAATTTAATTTTTCTAGCTAGTTCAGGGTCATTTGTAAATACTGCTCCACCGTCACCAAAAGCACCGAGATTTTTTGAAGGAAAAAATGAAGTTGTCCCAATATGACCAATTGTTCCTGACTTAAATTTTTCTCCTTTAACAATAACATTACTGCCGATTGCCTGAGCATTATCTTCAATAACGAATAAATTATGATTATCGGCAATTTTCATTATCGCATCCATATTGGCAGTTTGTCCAAACAAATGCACTGGAATAATACATTTAGTATTTGGTGTAATTGCCTCTTCTATTTTAATTGGATCAATATTGTAAGAGTCTGGTTCTATATCTACAAAGATTGCTTTTAATCCTAGCAATTTTATTACCTCAGCAGTGGCTACAAATGTAAACGGAGTGGTGATGACTTCATCACCTGGTTTTAAATCCAATGCCATTAATGCCAATTGCAAGGCATCTGTACCATTACCACATGGAATTACATGGTTAACATGGAGATAATTGGCTAAATTTTCTGAAAATGTTTTTACTTTTTCTCCACCGATATACATTCCTGTATTTAGCGTTTCGGCGATTGTGGTATCTATCTCTTCTTTGATTTGATTGTATTGACCAATCAAATCGACCATATGAATCTTCTTCACGACATAATATTTTAATAAAGACCTCAATATATCGCCAATAACGTTAATTTTATTCTCTGATATGAAAAGAATTATAATTTTAATTTCGAGTTTATTGATGACTTTAGGGATCAATGCTCAAGAAGAATCGAGTTCTACATGGGATATAGGCTTCTCTTATGGCCTAAATATACCTGCTGCTGACATGGCTGATAGATTTGGTAATAACTTACGTGGAGAGATTTCATTTAATTATTATTTGGCCCCTAGTCAATTACAGTTCGGCATAAAAGCTGGTTTCCTTACTGGAACAAGTGTAAATGAAAGGGTTTTTGAATCTCAATTAAATAGTTCTGGTTTTTTAATTTCTGACCAAGGTTTTCCAGCAGATGTAACAACCAATATGCGTGGAACTATTATTGGTGTGCTTGTAAACAAAAATGTTGTGAGCATCAATAAGAAAAAGGACGTTTTTGTTTTTGCAGGAATTGGTGGTGGTGTGATACAGCATAAAATCAAATTCAATCCTATTAGTGGTTCTGTACCTCAATTTGAAGGTGATTATGCAAAGGGCTACGATCGAAACTCTATCGGTCCGTATTTAGAACAGAGTTTAGGAATTAAATTTAGAAAACCTAGATTAAAAGCAGATATTGACTTCCAACTTTTAGAGGGATTTACAAAAAATGTTAGACCGCTAAATTTTGATACAAGAGTCAAAGACGATTCAAATAGATTGGATTTATTGATTGGTATGAAAGTCACTTATTACATCCCAGTTTTTTATAATCTAAAAAAGACTAAAGACATCTATTATTAATGACTTGGTTTTTTTACAACTTTTCAATTTTTATTTTTAAATGGTCATTTAAACTTGCTTCATTATTTTCTAGCAAGCTAAAAAAAAGGGAAAGAGGATTATCTAATCAAAAGCAAGTATTAGGATCAGAAGTTGATGATAAGCATAAGATTTTTATTCATTGTGCTTCTTTGGGAGAGTATGAAATGATTGTTCCACTAGCTAATAAATTATTGAAAGAGCTTAATAATTTATCTATAACTTTTACTTTTTTTTCTCCATCGGGATACGAAAATGCGCAAATATTGCCAAAATGTAAAAAGCTGTATTTGCCATTCGATACAAAGGGAGATGTAGAGAAATTTCTTTCTATTTACAAACCAGATGTATTCATTTTTGTAAAATACGAATTTTGGTTTTCGCTATTACATTCGCTATTAAAATCAAATACTCCATATTTGTTTTTGAATTGTTCTCATCAAACAAATTCATTTTTGTTTAGCATTTCAGCTTTTCAGAAACTTATCCAAAATACTTCTTTAATATCATGTACTAACAGAATTACAGCACAATTATTCAACAACTTAGGCTGTAAAAACTTAATTATCCATAAGGACTTTAGATATTTAAAGGCGGCGGAAAATGCAAAAGAAAATTTTGAATTACCAAGAGAATTAAATTCTCTGATCAAAACCAAAGTTGTCGTTTGTGGCAGTACTTGGGAAAAAGACGAATCATTTATTAAATTCATTTCTCAAAACACTTCTGATATTTCATGGATCATTGCTCCACATGATGTTTCTCAGAAAAGAATTAAAACCCTTCAAAATAATTTTACCGATCACGTTTTATGGTCGAAAATTTCTGATTATACAAATCAAAAATTCATAATCATTGATACTATAGGAATACTAAAGCACTTGTACCGAATTGCAGATTTATCGATCATAGGAGGCGGATTTTCAAAAGGCATACATAATATCATTGAGGCTAGTATATCTGCAAAACCAATTATGTTTGGCCCTAATTATAAAAGAGACAATGAAGCGAAAATATTAATTAAAAATAGGAAAGCGTATTGTGTAAAAACACATCGACAAGGATTATCGATTTTTAAACAATTGATGGCAAATCAAAAGAATCAAATTCAAAGTGATACATTTGAGGCACTGGAGCTAGAAATAGATAAAATTATTGTTCAAATCAAAACTGATTTAAAAAAATGAAGCTAGATTTTAGCAAGTTTAGGGTATTGGTAGTTGGTGATGTCATGCTTGATGAATACGTTTTCGGTGAAGTAAACAGAATTTCCCCTGAAGCTCCGATTCCTGTATTCCAAAAAAACAATAACGAATATCGACTGGGCGGAGCAGCAAATGTTGCCCTAAATATCAGCACTTTAGGAGCGGAATCAGTCTTACTTTC
This sequence comes from Saprospiraceae bacterium, assembly GCA_020630525.1. Taxonomy (GTDB): domain Bacteria; phylum Bacteroidota; class Bacteroidia; order Chitinophagales; family Saprospiraceae; genus JAHDBF01. Next base: position 8,948 of record JAHDBF010000026.1, on the reverse strand, counting down.
TGTTGTTGGGAACGATACTCAGGCGCTAAAAATCAAACAACAATCAGAAGAAAAAAAAATAGAATGTCATTTTATTACTGACAATTCTCGCCCCACCACATTAAAACAAAGATTTCTAGCCAAGGGGCAACACATTTTAAGGATTGATGAAGAAGTGACAAACGATATTAATCGAGATATCGGTCAAGAAATGATTTTGACATTCAAAGAGTTAAATAGTAAAAAGCAAATTGATGCAGTAATTTTTCAAGACTATAATAAAGGTGTTCTCAACCCATATTTGATCAAAAATATAATTAAGTATTGTAAGTCTAATGAGATTTTAACCATTGTCGATCCAAAATTCAAAAATTTAAAAGCATTTTCTGGATGTTCGATCATTAAACCCAATTTATTAGAACTAGAAAAAGCATTGTCAAAAAAAATAGACCCTACTGAATCAGAATTAAAACAAGCCGTAGCATTACTTAAAGAATCTTTAGTTTTTGATACTTGCTATGTGACTCTAGGAGCAAAAGGAGTTTACAGTTCATTAGTGGGTCAAGTCTCAGCAGTAGAAAAAAAGCAAGTATTGGATGTGACCGGAGCTGGAGATGCGGTTATTAGTATAATATGTCTTGCGACATTAGCTAATGTAAATTACCAAAAAATCCCGCAGCTTTGTAATGCAGCTGGAATAGCTGTTTGCCAAAATTTAGGAACATATGGAATAAGTGTAGACGACATTTTTGTCAATAATTGATAGATATTTGGTCATAAATAAGACTTACAGTGTTAACAGATTAATTAGATATGACAAATAGGCGCTGAAATACGTAGATTTATTATCTTTAAGCGCTGTTTTTTTAAAACTTAAATTAAAATTATATGAAAAAGAATTTTACGCAATTTTTACTAACTCAGGTAATGCTTTGTGTATTTGTATCAATGAGCTTTGCTCAAAATGTGAATAGATTAATTATTACAGAGCCTGCTGATATTGCTGGTGAATATACCATCAACATGCCGACAGCATGGGGAACGCAACAATCTGATGATTTATCGGGTGCTGCTACTTTCGCTGACGATACTGTTGATCCTATTACTGATGCTTGTGCAGGCGGTGCAATCGGAAATGTAGAAGGCAAAATAGCTTTTGTTGATAGAGGAACATGCTCTTTTGTTGAAAAAGCATTGGAAGCGCAAGCTGGAGGAGCTATTGCAGTATTGGTATGTAACCATAATAATGACGATGATCAACCAGATGATGAAGCAATTGGTCTTGGTTTTGACAATACTACAACGCTTTATCTAGACGTGGCTATTCCAGTTGCAGGAATGAGCTACAATGATTGCCAAACAATAAGAACTGTGGCTGAAGGTGGAGATGTAAATGTTACAATGAGCTTTGTTGCTGCAATATGTAATTATACTTACCCAGATGATGTAATCTGGTCAGAAAACTTTGCTGATGGACTTGACGGTTGGGAAGCTGCAGTCACTTTTGGAAGTGAAGAAAAAAACTGGGAATATACCCCAATTGCGACTTCAACATGGGCATCAATCCCAATGGAATCAACAAGTGCATGTGATGGTGCAGCATTGGTAGACTTTAGCCCTTTTGAAGGAGATAATTCTTCTATCCTTACTTCACCTGTGATTGATTTAACAGGAGTAGAAAGTCCAGTAATTGAATTTACAACATACAATCTAACTGCACCATTCGGCGAGGTGTTTCTTGAGTATTCTACAGATGGAATGACATACACGCCTATTTTAATTCCTTCTGATAACTATTTGACTGCTGAGGATGATTTAGGTCCAGGGTTAGAGGTTGTAACAATACCACTTACTGGTCTGGCAAATAGCGCAACTGCAACAATTAGATTCAGAGCTCAAGATTGTCAAGCATACTTCTTTATGGTTGATGACATTTTATTCAGAGATGTTGTAATTACAGATGTTGAGCCATTCGAAGGATGGTACTCTAAGTCTTTTAATTATCAAACTGCTGGTTCTCAAGTTGAACCAATACCTTTCATGACTGATGTAAATAATGTAGGTAGTGTTCCTGTAGAAGATGTGAATCTTAATATTGAAATTACTAATAGTGCAGGAGATGTTGTTTATGAAACTTCTGAAGCATATGGTACAATAGAAGCACAGTTCAATGATGAAAACAGAATCGTTGGGGGTGTTGATAATCCTGCAACATTTACACCAGGAGAAGATCCTGAAACATATACTTTAAAGTACTCTGTTACTTCTGGTTCAGCTGAAGAAGATTTAACAAACAACGAAATATCTGCTTCTTTTCAAATTACAGATAACGTAATGAGTAAGGCTCCATCTGAAGATGAATTTGGAAGTCCATATTTATCTGCAATAAATGTTCCTGCTCCAGGATACTCGACTTTAGGTTGTCACTATTACATTCCTAGAGGACAAGGACTAGCTGTCAAAAACTTTAGAGCTGGAGTTTCAATAGATACTGGTGCTGAAGATGGATTTGTTCAATTTGATCTGTTTAGATGGGATGACACAAATGGTAGTGGAGAAATCGATCCAGGAGAAAAAATTCCTGAATTTAGTGAAAGTATTACGATCATTGGAGGAGAAGGAACTTATGCCGATGGAACTGCAATTCCAAACTTGAGAGATATGGAATTTATTTCAAGGAGTATGAATCCTGCTGAAAGCGAAGTCGCATTAAGAGACGATTCTCACTATATAATCACAGCGTCTTTCAAGCCATTTAATGCTACTGAAGATTCTCCAGGAGTGTATAGATTATTATCTGCAGATACTGAAGTAAATCCAGAATTGAACTACTTTACTTCAGCATTTCTTGCAGATTCATTAGGAATTACAAGATATGGAGGCGTATCTGGTACAGGTGCATCTGCTGATGATGTTGAAGAAAGAGTATTACAGCCATTCTATAACTTCGTACCTTGGTTACCAATGACTATTGGAATACCAACTTCAAATACTGAAGATTTGAATGAGAACTTAAATGTTTCTGTATTCCCTAACCCAACTACAGATTTTGTAACAGTAGATCTTAATTTGGAAAACAATTCAGAAATATTAATCTTAAACTTAACAGACGTTGAAGGAAAATTAATAAGTCAGCAAACATTTAAAAACGTTCAGTCTGAGCTAATCAAGATGGACTTAAATAATATACCTGACGGAATGTACAATCTAACAATAAAAACTGATGAAGGATTTGTTACTAAACCATTGGTTGTTAAAAACTAAATCCTAGCATACATCTTAATAAGATAATTTGAAGGCTATCTCAATTGAGATAGCCTTCTTTTTGTATAAAATAAATTGAATCCTGAATAAATAATGAAAGTAGAATTGTGGTGGATTGGAAAATCAAAACAACCATTTATTCATAGTGGCATTGATTTGTACAAATCAAGACTGAAGCACTATTGTAAATTTGGTATTAAAGAAATAAAAGACATTAAGCAGTCGCACAAAATGCAAGATGCTATTGTAAAAATCAAAGAATCTGAATCTGTTCTATCCCAACTAAATACCGATGATTTTCTTATTTTACTTGATGAAAAAGGCAAGATTTTTACATCTAGAGCATTTTCAACACAATTAGAAAAAATTCAAAACCAAGGATTAAAAAGGATTGTATTTTTAATTGGTGGAGCGTTTGGTTTCGATGAAAAACTCTATTTAAGAGCGAATCTTAAAATCAGTTTATCCAAAATGACATTCTCTCATCAATTGATAAGGATTATTTTCTTAGAGCAACTATACCGAGCATTTACCATACAAAAAGGAGAAAAATATCACAACGATTAATCAAAATTTTGTTGTCACTTCATCGCATCAACATATGGCATATCTAGCAAATTAAAGCCAATAGAAGCTGATCTTTAATAGATCACATATTTATACACAAAGGCAATAAAATTATAAATTAAGAAAAGAGTCTTTTGGCTCTAGGACGGTTGATTGACAAATATGAAACTGATAATCTTCAGTTTCTTGTAAATTCGTACTATATTTTTTCTCAACAAGTTGGGCATTGTTTGCTCGATTAATATAAGGCAAAAAAAAAGCTGTTCCAATATTGAAACAGCTTTAAATAATATTGATTAGTTTTTTTTTATCTAATAAATACACTTACTTCTTGAGAAGTGGTATTGCCTGGCTCAAGAGAAATTAGAATTTTATTAGGTTGTACACCTCTCAATTCTAAATACTTTTTACAAGCATTCACTCTTTTTTGAGTAATGATATCACTTGAAGTTGATGACTTATCAAAAGTCGACCTAAGTAATACGAATCCTTTATCAGCAGCATTGATTTGGTCTATAAGTGCTTCTAATGATTCCATATCTTTAGAATCTAGCGCAACTTCATCAGATCCGAAAGCAATGATATTTGAGGTTCCTGCTTTTTCTGATGCTACTTCGTTAATAATAGGATTACTGGTTGACACAGTACGTGTCAAATTAGCTGGAGGTTTTATGTATCCAGCCATGTAGTCGGGTACTTCTTTAGATTGGCTTTCGATGGTTCCATCTGCATTAAGCATAACTTCTGTGGCAACACCGTTAACCAAAATGACCGTTTTTTTAGCGGTCTGAGCATATGAGATTGAGCTCATACTTAAAAATACCGCGCAAAACACTAATGTTATTAAATTTTTCATGGGATATGAATTTATAATTAAAACGCGTTAAACTTTTCTTCTTTTACAAAACCTAATCGACCAATCCTCTTCCTTCTTTTTTTATTTCTCCTTTTTCGGTCAAGGTTTTTAATATTTTATCTAGCACACCGTTGATAAATTCTTTACTTTTAGGTGTACTATATTTTTTTGATACTTCTACATATTCATTCAATGTAACTTTTCCTGGTATCGAACTACAGTTCAACATTTCGGAAACTGCCATTTTTAACATCAAAGCGTCTAGTATCGCTACCCTTTCATGGTCCCAGTTTTCTATTACTGGGTTTATTATTTCTCCTAATTTTTCAAAATCCTTATGTGTACTTTCTAACAAATTCCTTCCAAACTCATCTACTGTTTCTGCATCTGGATATAAGGATTCAAAATATTTTTCTTCTTCAGGTTGGGCTTTTATAAACTTTTTAAAAGTTCCAACCACTAGAGACTTATCATCAGACCAATTATAGTAGTTGTCGTCCATCATTTCATTATACAACTCACTACTTCTACAAGAACGATATAAATCTAATATTGTTTCTAAATGTGCTTCTTTTGAATCACCTTCTAGTATATATTTTTGATATGCTTCTGATTTGGCATATTCATCGTATATTTTCGAAAGATAGTCCCTATTTACTTTATTGTCAAAGTCTAACTTCTTAAACTTTCGGTTTAATGTCGCATTATTTGCAACAGATTGAATTAATTCATTTTCAAACAACTTTGCTGTGAACACTTTATCAATGTCTTTGGGCAAATGTTTTGATTTTCTTTTCTTTCCGTCATCAACAGAAAGTTTACATATTTCTGTATTACAGTATATGTTAAATAGAAATAATTCAAAAGTTTTGTCTATCCATTCAGAATAAAGCTTACTTATGTCTTTAAATTCGAGTTTTTCGTCTCTATTTAAAGCATAAAATAACTGCATGATTTTTATCCGGATGCTACGTCTGCTCAGCATAATTCACTTGTCAAATAACTGTTTTAACTAATATATCACAAACTTAGCTATACTAAATTGATTATTAGAATAATTAACTAAAAACCTTAATTAAAGACAGCTTTATGGCCTGGAAATTTTTTCTTATGCCATTTTCCCTTAATTTCTCCATTTTCTATAAGCACTATTCCAGGATTTGATCTTACAATTGTCTTTAATAGTATGTCATCAGCGGTTAAAAACGCTGCACCAGACCCAATATTTTTTTCTAAATCTTCTAACATGTCTAATCCTGCTCCGCCTGCAATAATATACGTTTTGATACTGTCTTTCGCTGCTTCTTTAGCAAGCGGTGTCACTACTTTATTATAATCTGCCAAATAATCTTTGTCCCAATCAAATACGGTTGTTTTTACTTGTTTTTCTACCATCTTATCAAATTGCTTAACAAGCATTTTTTCATCATCTTCCTCTGATATTAAAGTATCAATTATAAATAATGAATCTTGCACTATATTAGTCTCTGTCCTTGCGTCAGCATACATTTTGTAAGCTATTACGAGATATATCGGTTCTTCTGATTGTAATATATCGTCTGTAAAGTCATAGCCTTCTGGATGTGTGAATTCCATTTCGCTTAACTTCGTTGCTTTGATTGCTGGTTCAGTTTTGATCTGATCGATTACTTTCCAATCTGTTTTTGGATAATTTTTAAATTCCTTCATGTATACGGCATTGGATAATTCTACCACTTTCCCAGATTTTATATTCTCCAGTTTCCATCCTGTAATCTGCACACTTGCCATTGCATCCAGTTCTGCTTGTCTTTGTTCTGCGATATTTTTTCCTTCTTTGAATGGTCTAAAATCTGTTTCTGGGATATCCCAAACAAAATTTCCTAAAGAATAATACAACAATGCTATAGAAGAAACAACGATAATAACTTTCCTTGCAAATGGCGTAAAGAGCTCATGCATGTCTTTACTTCTGAACAAAAAGTAAAACGCAGGAATCAACAAAAACACATCTTTCATAAATGAGACAAATGGTTTTAGCTTGATAAAATCTCCAAAACATCCACAATCTGTAACTTTCATATTTGACTCAACGTAAGGGCCCCATTGTCCAAACTGAAAGAAGTTAACCCCTTGAGGTACATATCCTGTCAAATAAGTGTATCCTGTTAATGCCGTAAAAAAAGCAATGATTCCTAAGAAAATTCTGCTTGTCGCTTTACCATTGAATCCGATCAATAACATGATGCCGACCACAATTTCTAAAACGATTACAAAAACAGCGGTCGCTACTGCATACTGTGACAAGAACGGAAACATCGGAGCGATAAATGAGAACCATGTTGCTTCCAAGGTAGTTTCAAATTCTTTAAAATAGTCCTGATTTTTATATGCCGTTCCTAATGGATCTATCGCCTTAACAAATCCCGAAAAAATAAAAAGTGCACCACAAAAGTTTTGCACATATGACATAAAAATATTCTTATGCTTCTTAAAAAGAAAAACAACAATTAGTGTTAGTATGACTGCTGCCACTCCAACACCTAGAAGCAAATCTGTCAAAGAAATAGAAATATCGCTTAAACTCATATTAATTATTTTTAACAACCATATGTTTTTTCAATCCCGAAAAACATATTATCAATTAATTATAAATAAAGTAATGTAACCTTGAAATTAAATTTTGGTTTTTTGAGACTGCAAAAATATTATTTTATTTATCTATTCATTCACTATGAAAGTCCAAATTTCGGATATTTTTAAACAATATTGGTCTAATCAATCGTGAAACAATAGCAAATGAAGTGTTAATCCATCAAAGATTGGCATTCCAGTATATTTTCCAATCTTTGTAGGCTAATACTTATTAATGCTTTTACTCATATATACACTACTTGCTAATTTGGTTTTATTGGTCTGTTTTGGCTTATTTCCTAAATACAAGGTTAATAACTTAAGTGCAATAGTGGTGAATTACTTTGTCTGTTTCTCGATGGGTTCTTTAGTGAATGGAGGAATTCCAATTGACCAAAATGTAGTATCAAAATCATGGTTTTACTATGGCTTAGGGTTAGGTGTGTTATTCATCATCATGTTTAATCTTTTTGCTATTACATTACAGAAGATTGGCGTCATGCTTTCTACGATTTTTCAAAAAATGTCGCTTGTAATTCCCATTATCGTCGCCATGATATTGTTTGGAGAATCTGTCACATTGATCCGATGGATAGGAATATTACTTGCATTGGCTTCTATAATTTTAGTCAGTTTTCCGAGCGGGAATTTTGAGTCGGACAAGTTAAAGAAATATTGGTATTTACCCATATTGGTATTTTTTGGAAGTGGTACGATAGAGTCAATTTTAGTCTATGTGGATCGTCAAGGGATTGCGCCAAATGGTGATATTGGTTTTGTGAGTTTCTTATTTTTAATCGCGGGAATTATTGGGTTGTTTGTAATTGGATTTAAACATAAAATGAAAATTCACCGACAAGATGTCATCGCTGGAATTGTACTAGGCATCCCAAATTTCTTTACTATCTATTGGCTCTTACTTGCTATTTCAAAAGGAGTACCTGCATCTATTGTGTTTCCATTTTTAAATGTAGGTGTAATTCTAGGGAGTTCCATTATAGGATACTTTTTCTTTAAAGAATCAATTACCAAACTGAAAATATTGGGAATAACACTTGCCATTTTTTCTATTTACTTAATTATAATGTAGCCTTATGGAATTGGAAAAAGACACATACTTAACAATAGAAAATGCTTCAGAAGGAGAATTTAAAGATAGAGGATCAAAGTTTATCGCGTATGCATTTCCAATGAATGATACTGAAACATTTGATGCGGAAATACTGCAATTAAAAAAACTTCATCTCAAATCTCGTCACCATTGTTTTGCTTATAGATTTAATTTTGAGGAGCCAGTTTTTAGATATTCTGATGATGGAGAACCATCTGGAACTGCAGGAAAGCCTATCTATGGACAGATCATAAAACAAGATTTATACAATGTTGGGATAATTGTGGTCCGATACTTTGGAGGTACAAAGTTAGGTACAGGTGGATTAATCAATGCATATAAAAATGCCGCAGCTGAAGCATTACAAAATGCAAATATCATCTCGTACCAAATTACTGAATTGTACGATCTCGTTTTCGATTATGCGAGAATGGGTGAGATTATGGAAATAGTAAAACTTATGGAGCTTAATATTACGTCAAAAGAATTTAATGAAGTTCCCGTCCTGAAAATTGAGATCCCAAAAGCACAATCAAAGGAAAAAATCAGAATATTAAA
>JAHDBF010000025.1 GCA_020630525.1 Saprospiraceae bacterium | reverse complement strand
TTAGAACTAGAGGATGAACATCTTAAGAAATTCTACCATGACTTTATGGTTTCTGAAGCAGGACATTATCGAATGTTTATCGAATTGGCTAGACTGTATGGCGGAGATGTTGATAAAGTAAATAAACGCTGGCAGGAATATTTGGATTATGAAGTAGAGCTATTGGCAACTTTAGAATTGCGTGGAGATCGGATGCATTAAGCAAGTTTTCAATTTAAGACAATTCTTTTTTATTCAAATAATCAGCGAGATATACTCCTGAGCTAACACATGCTTGGATCAAGTAACCACCAGTTGGTGCATCCCAATCGAGCATTTCTCCAATACAATAGTGATTTTTCATTACTTTCAATTCAAAATTAGGATCAACAGAAGATAAGTCTATTCCACCAGTAGTAGATATCGCTTCGTCAATTGGTGCCAAGTCTGTAATATCAATGGAAAATTTTTTAATCGAATTTGCTAAAGTTTTTGAATCTATATATTCTTCTTTTGTCAAATTAAGTTTGAGAAGATCAATTGCAGGTTTTGGCAACTTAAGCTTTTCTTTCAAGGTTTTTGTGATATTTAATTTAGATGTTGTTAGTTTCTTTTCTATTGTATTCAATTCCAACATTGGTTTAAAATCAATAAAAACTTTAGCTTGATTTTCAATCAATAATTTTTCTCGAATTTTAGGACTTAATGCATAAATCGCATTCCCTTCTATACCAAATTTTGTAATTACTGCTTCTCCTTTTTGTATTGTTTCGTCGATTGAAATTGAAATATTCTTAAGTGGAGTTCCTTCATGTTTGTTTATAAAATCTTTATTCCAATTAATCTTATAAGCACAATTTGAAGATTTAAAAGGCTTTATTTTAACTCCCTTCTTACTGAAAACATCTAACCATGCACCATCGGAACCTGTCACTTTCCAACTAGCTCCGCCTAACGCAAAAACAACAAATTCAGAGTCAACGATTTCTTCATCATTAAAAATTAAATTGATTTCTTTATTCCAGCCTGTAAAAATTTTATTGAATTTAAATTGGACTCCTTTCTCAATCAAATAAGTTTTTATTTTATTCAAAACTTGGATTGGTTTAATTCCTTTCTCTGGAAAAACCCTACCACTGCTGCCAACGAAAGTTGGTATTCCCAATTCTTCTAACCAACTTCTGAAATCGTCATTACTAAATTTTTCTAATGCCTTATCAAGGAATCTAGAAGGAGTATATCTTTGTTTAAAACTAGACAATGTTTCTGAATGAGTCAGGTTAAATCCTCCATCTCCAGCCACAAGAAATTTCCTTCCTAGAGAAGCTTTTTTCTCGTAAATGCAGACATCATATTTGGTAGTATCTAAGCATGCTGCTAGGAATAATCCTGAAGTTCCTCCGCCTATGATTGATATTCTAGGTTTCATTTATTGACTAAAGGTAAATGTTTTGCAATCATCTCAACCATGCCTTCAAATCTTCAAAATTATCTTGACTAATGGAGTGTGCAGCATCATAATACTTTTGATCTATGGCAATTCCATTACCTTCTAAATAAGCCACATTCTTTTCCAATAATCCAAAATCTAGTACACGATCATGATAACCATGAGATAGAAATATCTTAGGAAATTTATCTTTAAAATCTATCTCAGATTTCATTTCATCATATAAGTGTCCTGATAATACAATGACTCCATCAACTAGGTCTGTTTCTGTTAATCCTATATACAATGACATAATTGCTCCCTGAGAAAATCCACCAATATAGGTCTCACCATTCAAGTCTAGACTTTGCTTAATGGCTTTTATAAAAGCTACCATTTCTGATTTTACGGACTTAACATCTTCAAATTGATATTTAGTTTTACCTGGATTCAGATTTAGTGGATACCATGCATATTTATCCTCTGATAATGTTATTGGTGCACGTACGGAAATGACATTGTAATTCTCATTTAAACCTTTCCCTAAAGGCAATAAATCTTTTTCATTACTGCCATAGCCATGAAATAAAATGAGGGTTGGATTCTTATTAGGCTTATCGGAAACTAAATGTTTTTCATAATATAATTTAGGTTTTGTTTCTTCATTTTGCTTACAAGAGAGTAAACTTATTAATACCAAAAACAAGATTAACCAAACTTGAATATTTTTCCTTAAATACATAAAAACGCTTTTTCTAAATCAGCTTTTAAATCATCAATATCTTCTAATCCTACGGAAATTCGTATCAGTCCAGGAACGATATTCATCTCTGCAAATTTTTCTGGTGGCAACTCTTTAGAATAGCTTATTACTGGCGCGTAAACAAGTGATTCATGTCCTCCCCAACTTACACCCAAATGAAACAGCGTAAGGCTATTTACAAAAGCTTTTATCTTATTAATGTCATCAGTGTCGATTTCAAAACTTAACAAGCTTCCGAATCCGCTCATTTGTTTCTTTGCCAATGCTGATTGTGGAAACGAATGATGTCCAGGAAAATGAATTTTGTTCACCTTAGGGTGATCGTACAACCATGTTGACATTTTCATTGCTTGGTCATTATGTGCATTCATCCTAATTTTCATAGTACGCAAACTTCGTAAGATTAACCAAGCCTCAAAAGGTGCCATTTTTGCGCCTAACAAAGCATGTTCTTTTGTCAATATTTCTGATAGATCTTTCTTTGAACCGATCATCACACCAGCGACCACATCACTGTGTCCGCAAAAATATTTTGATACAGAATGCACCTCCATATCAATACCCATTTCAATTGGTTTTTGAAACAACGGAGTAGCGTATGTGTTATCAATTACTGTTTTTATTCCTTTCGATTTTGCAAGATCTGCTACTGCTCTTAAGTCTTGCAATTCGTAAGTTAATGAAGTTGGACTTTCGAGATAGATTAGCTTGGTATTTTCTTTTACTGCTTCTTTTATATTTTCAATATCTGTACCGTCCACATAGGTCGATTCTATATTGCACTTTTCTTTTAGGAATCCATTAATAAAATTATTTGCTGGACCATAAATCCCTTTTATGGTAACAATGTGGTCACCGTGATTTACAAAATGTAATATTGCAGCAGAGATGGCACCCATCCCAGAAGCAGTTAATTTTGCATCTTCTGCACCTGCCAATGCAGCGATTTTCTCTTCTACCATTCTACATGTCGGGTTATGTAATCTGGAGTAAATAAAACTGCTTGAAGGATCAGAAAATGCTTCATCAATTGCATCCCAATTTTCAAATGCAAAAAGGGAGTTTTGGTATAATGGTGGAACGATTGCTCCTTTATGATTTTGATACGCATCACCATCATTGTTAAGGATAGTCCCTATTTTATATTTTCTATTCTTCATTAGACTTTTTGATGTTTTTAAAGCAAGCAATTCCGGTCAATGCAAAAAAGTATGCAATTACAATATTGGCTAGAGACATTACTTGATATGGTGCATATAGCAAAGGTGAAACACCTAAAGTCATTGTCATGAAAATTCCAGAAGGCGTCCAAGGAAATAGATTTTCCATCATCGTCCCAGCATCTTCTATTGACCGACTCAATACTTTCCTATTAATTCCCATTTTATCAAATTTATCTTTGAACGCAGAGCCTATTATAAAGCTTGTTGCATATTGATTTGAAGTAGTAATATTGGTGACTAATGTTGCGGAAATTGTTGTAATTATCAACCAGGATTGCTTTTTAATTTTGGTCATAATTCCTTTTAAACATACATTGATAGCATCAATAACATCTAAGGTTCCAATAAATGCAAATACCAATATGGAAACAACAATGCCTTCTATCAGGTTATACAATCCGCCTCGATTTAAAATGGCAAGTACGTTTGAGCCTTCGGAAACAGTGGCATCACTCATAGAGATATTAAAACCACTTTTAAGCGCCGTAAATATATTTGCAAAGCCAAAATCTTGGAATATCAATGCCAAAACCATTGCTACCCAAGCAGAACCCAATAAAGTCAATACAATAGGTTTCTTCGCAATACTGCCATAAAAAACAACCAATAATGGTAGAAGCAAAAACCCATTAAAATTAAAAATATTTTCTAAATCATGTAGCGTCGCTTTCACTGTGCCTAATGCATTTCCACTATCATTTAATGCTATAACTTCTGGTGTAAAAAAAGTGTAAAATATCACAGCAATAATTGCTGCCGGAACTGTCGTATACAACATAGCGTGTATATGGTCAAACAATGGTATCTCTGTTGCTAAGGATGCAATATTAGTTGTATCAGACAACGGTGATAATTTATCTCCAAAAAATGATCCACCCACAATAGCTGCTGCAGTAATAGCTAAATCAGCATTATACACTTGAGCAATCCCGATCATTACGACTCCAATGGTTCCAGCAGAACCCCAAGAAGTCCCTGTCAAAAGAGAAAATACGATACATATTAAAAAGGAGAAAACATAAATCCATGTCGGATCTATAAATGATATTCCATGATAAATTAACATCGGTATTGTTCCCGATACAATCCAACTACCAATCAAAACACCTATAGAGAAAAGTATCATTAAAACAGGTACAGCTTCTCCTACTTTTTTTGTAATGTGTGCTTCAATCTTTTCCCATGAATAGCCTAACCTTAAAAGATATATACTAGAAAAACACAAGGATATTAAAATCAATATTTCCAATGGAAGCATTGGCTTTTTAATAAATACTGGATATATAAAAAGACCAAATATTAATAACGCAAAAAAGAAGGCAATTGGAATAACTGCTCTTGTAATAGAAATTTTATTTTCTGCCATTGGTTTAAATATATAAACCAATATAATGAATCATTAGGAGCTAACGAAGTATTCTAAAAAAATGCTTTTAAAAAGAAATGTAAATGAGGCTAAAGCCGAATTGTTTTATTGATTTTTCATTTAGTTAATACCAGCTAAAATAGTAGACCAACATTTTATCAATTAATAAGAAAGCATTAATTAGTGAAGTAATAAGTACGCCAATTTACTTTAATAGCTTCCGTAAAATCGTCTCAAAAACCACTCAAGAATAAGCAAAAATCCAAGTAGCCCGAATATCCATTTCATATTCATTAAAGACTCTGTTTTAGATCTTTGATAGATAACAGGTTTGATCGTTTCTGAATTCATAATAGCATCTTGTAATGCAGTAATTTCATTGGGATAAAACATGCTCCCACTGTACTTATCTGATAATGATTTTAATAAATCGTGCTTTGCTGTCAAGTCATATTGTTCTTTCTGAATCGACTGAATGGTAAATTTTCCTTTAGAGTTTAACTCTTTAGAATTAACTTTTGTAGTTGCGGTGTAACTATAATTTCCTTCAGGAAGTAATCCGACACTTAGGTTATAATAATTGTTTGTTTTTGAAAACGTATAGTTGTAATTATTTCCACTATTGTCCGAGATTTTTAAGAACGCATCAGGGCTATTAATCAGTTCATAATTTTCATTATACAATTGTGCATCAAAAATGATTTCTTCATTTTCTTTATAATTATTTTTACTTACGAAAGCTTTAAACTTTCTTTTGTCAGCTTTTTTAGCAGTAAACTGGATCATTTTATTTATCAATTCTGACACATGATCGAAAGTCTGCGTGTCTTGATAATCTGTAAATTTCCATTTCCAAATTCCTTCTGCAGCAAGTACTGTTACTTTCCAATCGTTGAGATCAGAATAACATAATAGTGGATACTTAGTTTCTACTTGTCCAATTTTTTGGTAAAGTAATACTTCTGTTTTTGCACCAATATTGTATTCGCCAAATGGCGCGACCAAAGGAGGAAAACTTGTAACTGTATTCTTAAGTTTATCTTCTACGATATATGCATTAAAACTCGGATTAACGATTGCTTGTACTTCGTTAGACCCAGCAGTTTGTCCAGTAATTGTTAGCGCATCTTGAGCAGAGGAGAACGCAGATAAATCTGTTTGGTTACCAGTGACGAAAATACAAGGGATTTTCTTTGACTTCAATAATGATAAGTCTGTGGTAATAGGGTTAGATTTACTTGGTAGATTGTGGAGAAATACCACATCGTATTCGTTTAGATTCTTACTACCCTTTTTGGCTAATTGTATATCTACTTCATAGTTTTTATTCAGTTCTATTACGCGCTTTAAAGCTGCCAAATCAGGATTAGGCGCATTGGCGTAGAGTAATACTTTCTGTCTGGCATCTAAAATCTCGACATATACTTCTTTGGAATTATTACGTATTGATAATTCGTCAGAGATTTTATTTAATCGGACCACATATTTTACATTTCCAATATCAGCTGCACTTAAATTGAATGAAAAAGTTTTAAAGAAATTATTGCTAGAAATATTAAAATTTTCTCTTTTTAAAGTGGTCGATTTTCCATTTACTACTTTATCGACAACCAAGGTACTAGAGGACCCACTTGCATTAAATGCTTGGACATCTATCTGAAAATTGAATTCATCACCAAGGTAAGCAATGCGGTTATGTAAGACATTTTTGATCAAAAGATCTCTTCTGATTGTAGTATCACCTAACGCGATAGTGTGCAACGGTGCTTTAAATTTTGCATTAGAATAGATCGGGTTGTTTCCTTCATTAAAGATGCCATCGGAAGCCAAAATTATTGCCCCAATGTTTCTATCAGAATATTGATCTTCTAGGTAATTTAATTGTACAGAAATATTGGTAGATTGAGCATTAAAAGAATCTACAGAATTAGGGAAAACCTTTTCTCCAAACGAAAATCGTTTTACTTCAAACTTTTCGCTTAATGCATTTTCTAATTGATTAATTGAAGATTGGTAACTTGATAGTGACGCTTCATCTAAAACTGCAGAAATAGATTGTGAATTATCTTCTGCTATTAAAATAACTGGATCTTGTTGAGATTGAATTAGGTGTTTCAGAAAAGGCATTAACAATAAAAAAAGCAATCCAAAAACTGAGGTCATCCTCAATAATGAAAGCCAGAATGGCAGACTTTTTTTATTTTCTGTCCAATGATGTGCTTTGTAATATAAGGAAATGGCGTAAATCACTGCTACGATAAAACAAAGTCCTAAAAAATAACTTGGATATGATAATTGTATGTTTTGCAAATCTATTCTTGTCTATTTAAGTATGCAAATATTAAAAATATTTCGATGATGTTCTTTAAAAACTAATTTTGCTATTCTTTTAGTGAAAAAACCAATTAAATATTCATTAAAAAGGAATAATTCACATCAAAATTGCCGTTTCAACGTTTAGTTTAGAGTTTTAAAAGAAACTTGACATTTATTTACCCAATCAAATTATTGATTAAAGCAAATATATAAGCCTTGATGAAACGTACTTTAGTTATAATTAGTTGCATGCTGTTTGTGTTAAATATCAAAGCAGCATACATTTATATTCCTATGTCTCATGAAACCCAGCGCAATCACTTAAAAGCCTATGGCATCACTTATTGGGTTTTAGATCAAGGAATTGAAGCTTATTGGTTATTAAACTATGATGGTGGTGCTTTTGTATTTCCGCATACCAATGTTTTCGAAAAAGAATTGAAAACTAGAGATATCAGTTACAAGGTAATTCCAGATGGAAAATTTAGTCAGATTAGAAATGAAATTGCCAATCCTGAATTGAATATGGAAGTGATAAAGCTCGAAAAACCACCTAAAATTGCTGTATACACTCCAGATTTTAATGCTAGAGGCGAAAAAGTGCAACCTTGGGATGATGCAGTTACGCTTGTTTTGACTTACGCAGAAATTCCTTATGATGTTGTTTATGATCGTCAAGTATTAGAAGATAAGCTTCCAGAATACGATTGGTTACACCTACATCATGAAGATTTTACTGGTCAATATGGTAAGTTTTACTATTCTCAAGGGACAAAACCTTGGTATAAAGAGAATCAAAAAAGAATGGAAGCATTGGCTACTGATCTAGGTTTTGCAAAGGTTTCGCAGCTTAAGTTAGCAGTAGCTAAAAGAATAAAAGAATATGTCTCAGGAGGAGGATTTATGTTTGCTATGTGTTCTGCTACAGACTCTTATGACATCTGTCTCGCTGCAGAAGGACATGATATTTGCGCAGAAATGTATGATGGAGACAGTGCAGAAAAGTATGATCAGAGTCAATTAAATTTTGATGCAACATTAGCATTTAAAAACTTTGACTTAAAGACCAACCCGCTCGAGTACGAGTTTTCTACCATTGACCATAAAAACAGGAAGGTAACACCTAATACGGACTATTTTAGTTTGTTTGATTTTTCTGCAAAATGGGATCCTATTCCTACTATGTTGACACAAAATCACACCAGAACTGTCAAAGGTTTTATGGGGCAAACCACTGCCTTTAGCAAAGATTTGGTAAAATCTGATGTATTGATATTAGGAGAAAATAAGTCGATCAATGAGGTGAGGTATATGCATGGTGTATACGGTTTTGGTACATGGACATTCTATGGAGGACATGACCCAGAAGATTATAGACATTTTGTTGGTGATCCAGAAACTGACCTCAATTTGCATCCAAATTCACCAGGATATCGACTGATTTTAAACAACATATTGTTTCCTGCGGCACAAAAGAAGAAAAGAAAGACCTAGTTGGAATAGATTCAATGTATTTGCAGAGAAATAATTTTTTGATTCAATTAAAATGTAAAATTTATCTTTTTTATGAATAACATTTATAATCAAATCGAGTCTAACCCGAATATAATGCTAGGTAAACCAGTAATTAAAGGAACAAGAATTACAGTTGAGTCAATATTAAGAAAATTGGCTGATGGATACAGTTCCGAGGAAATAACAGATATGTATCCAAACATAAAAAAACATGATGTTTCTGCTGTTTTGTTATATGCAGCTTCGGTAATTGAAAACGAAGAAATAATTAATGTTGCTTGATTATGATATTGGCTGACGAAAGTCTAAGTGGATTAATCGTTAATGCACTCAGAGCTAAAGACTTTAAAATTGACTGGGTTTTAGAAATTTCGCCAGGGATATCAGATGAAATGGGTATAAAGCTTGCCAAAAAAACAACCAGATTCTCATAACCGAAGATAAGGATTTTGGAGAATGGGTATTTTCACATAAAATTTCAGGGTTTAGCATTGTTTTTCTGCGATATAGAAAATCCGAAATAAATCAAATCTTAAAAGCACTTGAAATCGCAATACTTAAAGTCATTAGAAACCAGAAGGGAAAACCCACTTCACATAATTTCATAACGATAACCTCACAAAAAATAAGGATTAGAAAAATCTAGTTGTCTCCAAAATCATTTTAAGATTAATAATTTAGTAAATCAACATAAATTCGATAGTTTATCAAGGTAAAGCTGCACAGAACACTGTATATTCGTAATTAGATGAAAATTAGATTTTATATAAGTTTTTTAATCCTCTTCTTTCAATGTTTGAATGTATTCGCTACGCACAACAGAGCTGGAGAAATCACCTATGAGCAGATAGGACCACTTACTATCCGTGCTACCATAACCACTTACACTAAGGCCAGTAGTTCCTCTGTTGATAGAGATACTTTGCGTTTATTTTGGGGCGATGACACAAGTGAAGCCATCATGAGGACTAATGGAGAAGGGACATTGTTGCCCGGATTTGACATCAAGGTAAATTACTATACTGCCGAACATACTTATCCAGGTCGTGGCAATTATACTATGTATTTTATTGACCCCAACAGGGTAAGTAATATATTAAATCTGAATTATCCCAATTCTGTTGACATTCGGTTTTATATCGAAACTTCATTTGCACTCCTGGACGATCAATTCCAAGGTCTAAATAGTTCTGCAATACTCTTACAACCTCCTATTGATTTTGCTTGTGTGAATCAACGATTTATCCACAACCCAAACGCGTATGATCCTGATGGCGATAGTCTTGCTTACGAATTGGTTACACCTTTAGAAAATGTCGGCGAACCAGTTCCCAATTATGTCTTACCTAATGCAGTTTCTCCAGGTCTTGACAATACCATTTCTTTTGATAACCAGACTGGAAATTTTGTTTGGGATTCGCCGCAAAGCCCAGGTGAATACAATATCGCAATACTAATAAAAGAATATAGAAATGGTGAATTGATTAACTCGATTATTAGGGACATGCAGATATTGGTTGACATTTGTGATGATATACCTCCAGAAATTGAAGTGCAGGAAGCGTATTGCGTAGTTGCTGGAGAGACACTAAAAATTCCTATAAAAGTTACTGATCCCGATATAGGTCAACAAATTATCTTGACAGCTACTGGTGGCGTTTTCCAACAAGATAGTATAAACATAGATTGGGAAGATGTACTTCAATATCAAGACACTGAGTACATAGATACTTTAGTCTGGAATACAGAATGCCATCATGTTAGAGAACATCCTTACCAATTGGTTTTTAGGGCAACCGATAATGGACTTAGTCCTACCGAGGGATTATCTGACTTAAAAACAGTAAGCATAAAAGTGGTAGCACCCGAGCCCAAAAATGTTGAGATTGAATCCAACTCAAATGGATTTGATATATTTTGGGAAAGTCCATATTTCTGTGAAAATGCAAAAAACAATTATTTTAAAGGATTCTCTGTATGGAGGCGAGAAAACAGCAATCCATTTGAAATAGATTCTTGTGAAATAGGATTAGAAAATAAAGGATATCAAATTATTGAATTTTCAACGCAGACATTACTCAACGGCAAATATTACTTTAGAGATGCAAATATCGAAGCTGGAAAAGTGTATTGCTATCGAATACTTGCCAACTTCGCACTGACGACTCCAGGTGGATTTAGCTATAATTTGGTAGAAAGTCTACCTTCCAATGAAGTATGTGCAACTAAGTCCAGAAATATTCCACTATTGACAGCAGTTGACGTAAAATCTACTGGGATGAATGATGGGAGTATCTTTGTCTCTTGGTTAAAACCCATTGCTGTCGATGTAGACACTATTGAAAATCCAGGACCGTATACTTATGTCTTGGAATATGCCAATGACATATCAGGATATACAGAAATTCCAGGAGCAAGCTTTAGCTCTACTCTTTTATCCGACCCAGTAGACACAAGCTTTACATGGACCAATATCAATACCGTTGCTAATTCATATTTCTTTCGGGTTGCTTTCTATTCTGATCAAAATCTATTGGGATATTCTCCATTTTCTGAGTCTCCATTTTTAACCATAGTAGGTAGTGATGCAAAAAACATTTTATCTTGGCCTACGGAAACTGCTTGGCGAAATTATGCATATGAAGTTTTTCGTTTTGAAGATGTAAGCAATGATTTTGAACTATTAAATATCGCTGAATCTGAATTTTATGAGGACAATAATTTAATTAATGGCGAAGAATATTGTTATAAAATTAAAACAATTGGCACTTACGGATTGCCAAACACTCCTGAAATAATTACTAATTTTTCCCAAGAAGTTTGTTCGACGCCTATAGATACCGTTCCTCCGTGCCCACCGATGCTTGACCTCACTAATGATTGCATAAAAAATGGAGGCATCTCCATAAAAGAAGAATTAATCAATTTCTTAAGTTGGAATAATCCATCTTTTGTTTGCGAAGAATCATCTGATATTGGCGGATATAAGATTTACTATTCCTCGGATTCTTTAGAAAACTTTGAATTGATTTTTGAAATCAATGATCCTGATGATTTAAATTTTGAACATTTACCAACAATAGGTTCTGAAGCTTGTTATTATGTTACTTCTCTTGATATGATAGGTAACGAATCTACACCAAGTGAAGTTATTTGTATTAGTAATTGTCCATTATATGTATTACCAAATACATTTACACCAAATCAAGATGGCGCCAATGATGTATTTGTGCCGCGAGAAAACAAATTTATTGAACTTATTGATTTTAAATTGTTTAATCAATGGGGAAATAAAATATTCGAGACTACTGACCCGAATATTGATTGGGATGGTACAGATTTAAATGGCAATGAAGTGGATGAAGGTGCATACTTTTACAATTGTACCATTTTTAAAGATAATAATGCCTCAGAAGAAGAAGCGACACAGATTAGTGGTTTTATAGAAGTAATCAGATAAATATGTTTTCAGGAATAATCGAGCAGTTAGGAGAAGTTGTAAAAATCGAAAAAGACAAAGATAATTTTCATTTTTATATCAAGTCAGAAATTAGCAAAAACACCTACATAGATCAAAGTATTGCCCATAATGGTGTCTGTCTAACAGTGGTAGAAAAAACAGATGAATGGCACAAAGTCACTGCAATATATGAAACAATGAAGCTTACAAATCTTGGAGAATTACTGACAGGGGATTTTGTAAATCTTGAAATATGCATCACTGCTGACAAACTTCTAGATGGTCATATGGTACAAGGTCATGTGGATACCATTGGTAAAGTTATGGATATAAAAGAAGCTGGTGGAAGTTGGTATTTCCAAATCAGTTACGATAATCAATATAGCAATCTAATCGTTTCCAAAGGTTCTGTTGCAGTAAATGGAACTAGCCTAACGGTAGTAGAACCCGTTGACAATACTTTCAAGGTAGCGATCATACCATATACCTATGAGCACACCAATTTCCATAGCTTAAAAATCGGAGATAAAGTAAATCTCGAATTTGACATTATAGGAAAATATGTGGCAAAACAGATGGTTGCATATAGTACAAAATAGCTTTTAAAAAATTGCTTTTAAAATTTGTGATGTAGCTCCATATCTGCTCATGGTAAAAAAATGAATACACGGTACCCCTCTTTCTTTGAGTTCTTTACATTGCTGAATTCCCCACTCTATCCCTACTTGTTTTACCTCTTCTTTGCTCTTACATTTTTCTACTTCGTTACTAAGATCTGTAGGAATATCAATATGGAAATTTCTCGGAAGATTAGATAGATGGGAAGGCACTGTCAATGGTTTAATCCCAGGAATTATTGGAATATTAATGCCATGCTCTCGACATAAATCCACATAATCAAAGTATTTCTTATTATCAAAAAACATTTGTGTTACAATATAATCTGCGCCTGCATCAACTTTCTTTTTGAGGTATTTAATATCGCTTAACATATTTGGTGATTCGAAGTGCTTTTCTGGATAACCCGCAACGCCAATACAAAATTCACTCTTTGACATGTTCTGAATATCTTCATCTAGATAAGTACCATCGTTCATCATCTTTATTTGATTTATCAAAGAACAAGAATCTTGATGCCCGTCAATTTCTGGGGTAAAAGAACGCTCAGAATGTGCTGGATCACCTCTCAAGGCTAGTACATTATCTATCCCCAAAAAATTTAAGTCTATAAGCGCATACTCTGTTTGATCTTTACTAAAGCCTCCACAGATTATGTGGGGAATAGCATCGATATTGTACTTATTCATGATTGCAGCGCATATGGCTACCGTTCCTGGTCGCTTTCTTATAGATTGTTTTTGGTGCAAACCATTTGCTTGCTTCTTGAATATATATTCTTCTCTATGATAAGTGACATCTATAAATGGAGGATTAAACTCCATAAGTGGATCAATGGCTTTATATATATTATTTATATTTTGACCTTTAAGTGGTGGTAATATTTCGAATGAATATAATGTAGATTTTGCTTTTGCAATATGTTCAGTAACTTTCATTTATTATTTCTTAAAATTGTATTAGTAGTTTAGATTTGATTGTAAAAATTTTTCTGTTTGCTCTACGGTATTGTTCATGAATGCTGCATAAGTTTCTATTTGATCTTTACTTATTTTGCCTACGTTGAAGTATTTAGATTGTGGATGCGAAAAATACATTCCACTTACCGAAGCAGCAGGATACATTGCAAAAGATTCTGTCAATTGAATCCCTGAGCGTTCAGCATTAAGGATTTCAAACAATTGTTTTTTGGGACTATGATCTGGACATGCTGGATATCCAAATGCAGGTCTTATACCTTGATATTTTTCTTTGATTAAAGCATTGGTATCCAACGATTCTTCTGACGCATATCCCCACAGTTGCTTCCTTACCAACTTATGTAGTTTCTCTGCAAATGCTTCTGCGAGACGATCTGCTATTGCTTTTACTAAGATGCTGTTATAATCGTCGTCCTTATATTTTTCAATAACTTTTTCGATTCCCAGCCCTGTGGTTACCGCAAACAAGCCAATGTAATCATCCTTAATACCTTTAGGAGCGATGTAATCTGCCAAACAATGATTCGCTCTTCCTTCTGCCTTCAGCCCTTGTTGCCTTAACTGCGGAAAAACAGCAAACGGCTTATCTCTATCTTCATTTGGATATAGTTCTATGTTGTTATCATCAACAGAATTAGCGGGAAAGAATGCTACAATTCCTTCCGCTTTTAATGCATTATTGTCTTTAATTTCTTGAAGCATACGCATAGCGTCATCATGCAACTTCTTTGCTTCTTCTCCGACAATCTTATCGTTAAAAATTTCAGGATATTTACCTTTTAACATCCAAGTCTGAAAAAAGGGAGTCCAATCAATATATTTTTCTAATTCATCAATAGCATAATTTTCTAATCTTCGGACACCGATAAAACTTGGTTTAGTAATTTCTGTCTGATGCCAATCTATCTTTTGTTTATTATCATTTGCTTTAGCAATAGGTTGATAGTTTTTTGTTGATTTACCAGATTTATATTTTTCACGGATATCCATGTATGCTTCTTTCGATGCTTGGATAAATCCTTTTGCTTTTTTTTCTGATAATAGATTAGAAGCGACAGGTACAGACCTAGAAGCATCCAACACATGAATAACGGGACCAGAATACGCTGGATCAATTTTTACTGCAGTATGCAACTTAGAAGTAGTTGCCCCACCTATTAGTAAAGGCAGAACCATATTTTGCCTTTCCATTTCTTGAGCGACTTTTATCATCTCATCAAGAGAAGGCGTTATCAATCCACTCAATCCAATGATGTCAACTTGTTCTTCTTTGGCTTTTTTGATGATGTCATGTAATGGCACCATTACACCCATATCTATAATTTCAAAATTATTACAAGCCAATACTACACTGACAATATTCTTTCCAATATCATGAACATCTCCCTTTACAGTTGCCAATAATACTTTACCAGCACTTTGGGCTTGTTCTTTACTTTCTTCTAAAAACGGAGCCAAGTATCCTACTGCCTTTTTCATCACTCGCGCACTTTTCACTACTTGAGGCAAGAACATTTTCCCACTCCCAAACAGGTCACCAACCACATTCATTCCATCCATTAAAGGACCTTCGATCACACTTAATGGGCTTTGATACTTTACCCTAGCCTCTTCGACATCTTCTACTATAAATTCAGTAATTCCTTTGACCAATGCGTGTTCTAGTCTCTTTTCCACTTCGACCTCTCGCCAAGATAAATCCTTAGCTGCTTGATCGACTTTTATTCCTTTAAAACCTTCAGCATAATTTATCAATTCTTCTTCAGCATTACCACCTTTGTTGAGCATAACTGCCTCTACTTTTTTCCGCAATTCTGGATCAATCTCTTCATACACTTCTAGCATTGCAGGGTTTACTATCGCCATATCCATTCCTGCCTTAACGCCATGATACAAAAATACAGCATGCATCGCCTCACGGACTTTATTATTCCCTCTAAAAGAAAAAGAAACATTACTTACTCCTCCACTAACTTTTGCATGAGGTAAATTCTCTTTTATCCATTTTGTGGCTTCAAAAAAATCTACTGCATTATTTTGGTGTTCTTCCATTCCAGTGGCTACTGGGAAAATATTGGGATCAAAAATGATGTCTTGAGGTGGAAACCCAATTTCATTTACCAAAATATCATAAGAGCGTTTACAAATTTCTATTCTCCGATCTAAGGAATCTGCCTGACCTTTTTCGTCAAAGGCCATAATAATTGCTGCAGCTCCAAATCTTAGGATTTCTCTTGCATGCATTTTAAATTCCTCTTCACCTTCTTTCAGACTTATTGAATTTACAACACACTTACCCTGCACTGTTTCTAATCCAGCTTTAATGATTTCCCATTTTGAGGAATCAATCATAATTGGAATTTTACAAATATCTGGTTCTGAAGCTATCAAGTTTAAAAAGATACGCATGCTTTCTACTCCATCTATCAACCCATCATCCATATTGACATCAAGAATCTGTGCACCACCTTCTACTTGATGACGTGCCACATCCAATGCTTCTTCAAATTGCTTATTTTTAATTTTCCTTAAAAATGCTTTCGATCCTGCGACATTAGTTCTCTCGCCTACATTTACCAGATTTGAGCTTTCAAAAACGCTTAGCGGCTCTAATCCACTTAATGTCAGTACTGTCTTTTTAGCCTTTGTAACTCTTGGTAAATAATCATTTGCAAGGTCGGCAATATAGGCTATATGCTCAGGAGTAGTGCCACAACATCCACCCATTACGTTAATAATCTCTCTATCAAAAAACTCCTTAATTAAAGACTGCATTTCTTCAGGACCTTGATCATATTCTCCAAATTCATTAGGCAATCCTGCATTGGGATGTGCTGAAATAAGGAATGGAGATTCTTCTGCAACTGTCTGCACATACGGCATGAGTTGTTCCGCACCTAGGGCACAATTAAATCCTAGAGAGAATAATGGATAATGTGACATGGATATAGAAAAAGCCTCAGCAGTCTGACCAGAAAGTGTCCTTCCACTTGCATCCGTTATAGTTCCAGAAATCATAATTGGAATTTGTCTTTTTGTGTCAGTCATATATTGCTGCGCAGCGTATAAAGCTGCTTTTGCATTCAACGTATCAAATATGGTCTCGATCAGCAATAAATCAGAACCTCCATCTACCAACCCACGTATTTGCTCATAATATGCACTGCGTAATTGTTCGAAAGTGACTGCCCTAAATCCCGGATTATTTACATCTGGAGAGAGTGATGCTGTCCGATTGGTCGGTCCTATTGATCCTGCTACAAATTTTGGTAAATTAGGATTCTTTGCTTCGAATTCATTTGCCACTTTTCTTGCAATTGCCGCAGATTCACGATTAAGCTCATAAACCAATTCTGACATATGATAATCTTCCATAGAAATGGAATTGGCATTAAAGGTATTGGTCTCTACAATATCAGCACCTGCTTCGAAATATAGTTTGTGAATCTCTGCTATTAAGTGAGGTTGCGTTAATGACAACAAATCATTATTCCCTTGTAAAGAATGATCGTAATCCTTAAATCTTTTACCTCGATAATCTTCTTCTGTAAGTTTATGCCTTTGGATCATCGTACCCA
Organism: Saprospiraceae bacterium; assembly: GCA_020630525.1. Taxonomy (GTDB): domain Bacteria; phylum Bacteroidota; class Bacteroidia; order Chitinophagales; family Saprospiraceae; genus JAHDBF01. The sequence goes on along the minus strand of JAHDBF010000025.1, from coordinate 13,402 downwards.
TTGCTCCATCCAGAATCAATATTTTCTTCTTGGCTAAATCGTGTATATTCATATATAAGTTATTACACTTATCAATGAGATCAAAACAACATGGTATCGGAAACATAACTTCCCCATCTATCCCTTTCGGGCAGGAATTGGCACCTTGCTAGCGCTGGTTGCCAAGGTTTCATCGGGCCTGTTCCCTCAACCTTTCTTGATAAGTGATACAAATATGTAAATATTTTTGGTAAAAAACTAGATTACTTATAAACTAAGATTTTTTTAACAATATTTACATCCTCTGATTTTAATTCCAAGAGGTAAGATCCTTGAGTTAGATCAGATAGGTTTAAAGGAATTCTATTAACATAAGTATTGATTTGTCCTCCCTCAATTTCTTTTAATTTTTCTCCTAAAAAATTATACACTGATATTGTTTTAATGGAGATTACTTTGTTATTTGTGTGAATATTGAAAAGTCCATTGGAAGGATTTGGAATTATCTCAATATCATTAGCATTTTTTTCATTTATCGAAGTAGAGATATCTTCTTGCAAATAAATTGAATCCATTTTTAAATCCTGACCACATTCATTAGTCGTTAATAGAGAAACTTCATATAATGTATTTTTTTCATATGTTTTTATGTGATCGCCTTGCTCTTCTGAAAACGCTCCATTACCAAAATCCCAAAAATAGCTTTCTGCATGTTCACTTAGGTCTATAAACGTGGCTGTATCATCTTCGTAATCAATATCGAAATCCGAAATAGGTTTTGGCTTTATGCTGATCGCATCTTTAATAAATATAGAGTCTGAACCCCAATAATTTTTTGCTATAAATAGTACATCATATTCACCAAAATCATCAAAGACAAAATTGAAATTTTCTGATCGAATTTCTTCTTCCAAAATGCCTAATTCCCACAACACTTCACTAGCATTTTGCGAAAAACTTGTAAACGCAACAGTATCGCCTTGACAAACTAAAGTATCGAATGCTATACTAGCAAAGGGATAGGCGTTGATATTTATTGTTCCAGAAATAGAATCTACTCCACATGCATTTATAACGGTAAGCTGTATGGGATACTGTCCATTCTCAGCATATTCAAAGTTTGGAGACTCTTCTATGGAATAATGCATGTCAGAGATCCAACTTACCGAATCATAGTTAGTGCTTAGATTTTGAAATTGAATATTCGGGCCCAAAGACTCAAAATTATAATTTGCAAACGGAGCATCCTTGACATTTATCTTATTTTCAGCAAGCAATGTATCCGCACCTAACGCATTTCCTACAATTAATGTAACATTAAATTCCCCGGTATGCATATAGCTAACATTTGGATTTGCTTCAAAAGAAACTTCTGGAATCCCACCATCAAAACGCCACTCATAATAATCAATGGTATCATTAATCGCAGCTTTAAAAAATATTGTATCGCCTTTACAAATATCAGAACTATTGATTGAAAAACTTGCATCTGGTATAACACCTACTTCAATTTTATCTACATACTCATGAATGCCACAATCATTAATTGCAATTAGTTTTACATCAAATATCCCAAAACTGTCAAATGTATAGGTCAAACTATCTATTCCTATTAAAGTTAATTCATCATTGACAAACCAAGCAAGACTATCCGCATCACTATTTACCAATGAAAGATGGATTTGATTTTCTAATAATGTATAATCAAATTCAGTACTAGGCTTTTCTATAATTTCAATATAATTCTCTATCCATAATGTATCAGAAAAAGATGGATTGGATACTATCAATTCGACATTATAACTTCCAACTTGTGGATATGTCACGATAGGATTAATCTCTTGTGAGGTCTCAATATCTGCCCCTTCAAAAAACCAATTAAAATCAAGGTTATTGGATGATGAAAGATTTTTAAATTCAATCACATCATCTTTACAATAAACCAATTTTTCTGTTTGGAAAAAGGCAATTGGCCTTGTATACAAATCCATATAACGGACTAGTGTATCTGTTTGGCAATCATTCTTTCCTACCAATTTAATTTCATAAATACCTTCAGAATCATAAGTATGACTTACTGAGTTTCCTACTATAACATTGCCATCTCCGAAGTGCCATTCATATTCATCAAAAGCTTGACTATAATTTAATAATTCAACATTAAGATCATTAATAATAAATTCAAAATCTAAAGCACCATACTCTTTAACTGATAAGAAATTTTCTATAAATACTTCATCCTCATCAAATGGAGAAGCTACGTAAAAGTATAAATCATAATTCCCTGATTGGTGGAATACGAATCTTGGATTCTCCATACTAGAAGTTAAAATTTCAGGTCCCAATAATTCCCAATAATATTCAATTGGACTATCCGAAGTCGATGATTGCAACTGTATCGTATCTAATAAACAAACAGCGTCTGTATATGGAATTACATTTGCCATCAATTCATCAAAAACGATTAATTGCTTAAATTCCTCAGCACTATAGCATTCATTTTCTACATAGAGACTAATCGTGTATTCACCAGGTGACTGATATATATGTTGGGGGTTTTGTTCATTAGAAACATTGCCATCTCCAAAATCCCATAAATAAGATTCTGCATTATTCTCATCACTGTTTAGTTGAATGGTCAGTCCATTTCTCTCATACGTAAAAGAGGATTTTACTTCAGAGATAATATTAATTCCAACTTGCTTTTCAGTACTTTCAGAATAGTTATTGTTAGTTGCAATTAGTTGTACGTTAATGTTTTCAGCATTAGAAAAAACAATCAACGGATTTTCTGAAATCGAATTTTCTGGTGTTCCATTGGGGAAATTCCAAATGAGGTCTGTATAATTGCTTGATAGACTTTCAAATCTAACTGTGCTCGTTCCGCAGTTGTCAATGACTTCATAACTAAAATCTACATTTGGTGGGAAGGAAATTTCGATTTGGTCATTAAAATAGTTTGTACCACATTCATTGCTTGCAGACAATTCAACTTTGTATTCTCCATTTGAAGCGTAAGTGTGAATCGGATTCTCCTCATTTGAAAAATTTCCATCTCCAAAATCCCAAACATCAATAATTCCATCGGCGATTATGCTACTAAATTCAACTGTTCCTTGATCGACATTAACACTGAAATCTACAGAAGGCATATCACTAATTGTTATGTAATCTTGCTTGGTTTCCATGTGAGAACCAGCTTCATTAGATACCTCTAACGTTACAGCATATACACCTACCGTGTTATAAAGAATAGTCGGATTTTCTTCTGTCGAACTCTCGGGTATTCCTCCTGGAAAACTCCATAAATAATTTACAGGATTATTCATTGATGCATTGGAATAAGATACTTGGATGCCAGCACACCCTTCTTGCAGATCCGAAGTAAAATTTGCGATAGGCAATATTACTTCTGGCTCAGATTCGCAATTAGATAAACAAAATGCATCATCAACTTTTTCTCTTATTAAATTACCAGGAAAAAATCCAAATCCATTTTCAAAGTTGATCCCACTTGATGTCGTATTACAGTAACTCATGATTGTCCCTCCATTGTCCGGAGCAGGTCCACTATTACAGGTGCCTTCTGGAGAAGCACAATTATCTATTGCTCCAAATGGCCAAGCACAAGCATGTGTATGCGGTGAACCAAGATTATGTCCAATCTCATGAACCAACACTCCAACTGTCCAAGAATACTGTGGAAAGGAATTAAAGTTATTTGTAATATTGCTATAGCCATAATTAAAGTCGGTGCATAAGACGTCTATGTACGCAATCCCACCCAAATTGTTTGTTCCACCAGAAATGAGATGTGCGATATCTCCATTAAAATTTGGCACAGAATTCATAAAGTCGTCCAATGCATTTTCTGCATTATTGTCACTATACGGGTCATCAATATCCCAAACTTTTATTTCACTAATAACAACCTGAATTCCTTCGTTTTCGAAGATTATATTTACTTGTATCCAAACTTGCATTAGGAAATCTGCAACATTTGAGATACTGCCTTTTGATAAAAACAAATCATAATCTGCTTCCAAATATACCGAAACGCATTTTTCAGTTCTGCGTTTTAATCCACTAATCTTTGACCAATCAATTTCTAGTTCCGTTTCTTTTGTGTGACATATAAAATCTGGATTTTCTTCAATTTTATCTTCATAAAACAACTGATACAATTCTGATGTTTTGTCTTTAGTAATGACTAAGTTTTTTTTATTTTTAAAAGATATTACTCCGTTTAAAGATTCGTTTTGAATGGCAAAGCTTGCAAATCCATTTTCCAACTTTGCTTGATAAAATACGCCTGCTTCATAGTTAACCAAACCGCTTTTGGCAGAGATCAAATTAAAATTATCATCAAGAATATTTACTTTAGTAAGCTTAAGATTAATCGATGGACCAAAAGGCGTAGCAATTGAAATCTCAATCCTATCTGGTTTAATGATACTAACGTTTTTAACTTTTTTTTGGTCAGATGATACGTACCACTTTTGGGAATTGGTAAATTCTTTTTTTTGTAAATCAGATTCTATCAAAGAGAAGGAAAGTGTAGCCTGACAATAACACACTGCATGAAATATGAAAACAACCAGTATTGTCAATCTGTTTTTGAGACACATAAATTAATAATTTAGGATTTAATTATTATTATAAAAACTATCCACTTATAAAATCCTAGATTGTCAGTTGTAATGAAACATCATAAAATTATTGATGATTAGCACCAGTTAGCGCGTAAAAACCAAGCCAAAATAATTAGTTTAGCGGTTGAATAATTATTGTTTATTGTAATAGAACGTTAAAAAATGTATAACGTCCTATATTATTGGCAACAATTATTAAAAAATTGAGTCTAATAAAAAAAGTGTATCTAATGAAAGCTTCAAAAATAATATTTAGCGGTGTTTTAATAGTAGCGACGATCTTAATGTTTTCTTTAGATGCGTCTGCACAAAATCGTAAAAAAAGAAAAAGACCTACCGAAAGACCAGATGATTCTAGAAAGGAAAAAGAAATAACACCATTTAAGGATAATCTTATTTATGAAATTAAGTTTGGTAATATATTATTAGGTAATGTCACAAGTATATCTTTTAAACCTGCAGTATCTTATAAGATTACTGAACATATTTCAGGTGGTTTAGCTGCAAAATATCAATTTTTCTTTGTTAACAACCCATCACCTTTAGAAGATAAATTCTATTCTGATTATGGATTAGGAATATTTGCAAGAGGAAGGATTTTTGAATCTATTCATCTTCAGTTAGAATATGACTTGAATTGGTATTACAATATTGACAATACACAACCTTTAGAAGATATAGTTTTTTACGAATTTTTTCCAGGAGTTTTAGCTGGAGCAGGATATAGTTCGGGTTTTGGAGATTGGGCTTATGGGTTGGATGTATTATTTATGGCAACAAATAGTTTAAGAGATCGAACTGGTTTCCCTTTTGAAATTTATGGTGGGTTTACATATAATTTCTAATCCATCTTGCTGATGCTCTAAGAGCAGTAATTCTTGGTATGCACTAGAATCCAAAAGGTGCGGATTTACTACAATAGATTTTATCGGATTTTTGCTTCTTGATACTAACTCTTTTTTTATTGACTTGATTACATTCGGGGAAGTCATATAACTGATTGGTTTTTGAATAGTAATACTTTGATTTTCTATCGAATAATAGGATTCTGAATTACTAGGAATCACCAAATCTTTAAAGCCCATATTTTTACTTATAAGCGCCTTAATGCCTATAAACAAAAGAGCAAAAAATATTCCTACGATTACTCCAGTACGAATATCTATTAGGAGGCAGAAAAAAAAAGTAATCAAACACGTTATCCCATCAAATTTATCAATTAAATATACTCTTTTGATTTCCTTAAAATCTATTAATCTAGATACTGCTGCAACAATGATCGCCCCTAGAATAGCATAAGGCAGATAGTAAAAAAATGGCGTCAAAAACATTACGACCAAACCTAATGATATACTAGCAAATATAGATGCCCATCCTGATTTAGAACCAGAGCTGTAGTTTAAAGCTGAACGACCAAAACTAGCTGCCGTTGGCATTCCTCTAAAAAATCCTGTAATCAAATTTGCAAACCCCAAGCCTAGTAATTCCTTATTAGGGTCGATAGTGTAATTTTTTGCACTATTAGCCAAAGTCTTTGATACTGCAAAACTTTGAATAAATATAATCAGTGCCAAGATTGCTGATGTTAAAGATAGATCAAGAATGGTTTGAAAATTGGTTTGCGGAATTACAAATTTGGGTAATCCTTTTGGTATACTCCCGATTACATTCAATCCCAATTCATCAAGTTTAAACAACTTAGTAATAACGATGCCTATGATTACTAAAATTAATACTGACGGAATTTTTTTATTTATTTTTAATAAGAATGTAATAAATAAAACTCCGAAAAATCCAATCAATGTACTCAACCAAAATATATTGTTGCGTTCCTGAAAAAGTTCATTGATGTAAAACAGAAAATTTCCAGATCCTGTACTTTCAAAACCAAATATTTGTTTGAGCTGAGACGAAATGATTATTAAGGCAGCAGCATTGGTAAATCCCAAAACAACAGGTCGCGAAATTAATCTTGCCAGATATCCTAATCTAAGAAGCGACATCAAAATTAAGATAGCACCAGTAATAATCGAAACTAATACTACTAATGTTAAATATTCTTCAGTATTTGGAATCGCTATTGCTGATACTGAAGTTAATACTAAAATAGAGGTAATCGCAGCTGGTCCAACGCTCATATGGTAAGAAGATCCAAAAAAAGGATAAACCAAAGCAGCAATAAACCCTGTATACAATCCGTATATAGGAGAAATACCAGTTAACACAGCATATGCCATAGCCTGAGGAATCAGATAAACAGCGACGGTTAAACCGCCAATTAAGTCAGCTTTGCCATGTTTTCTTAATAAATCAATTGCTATTGTTTGCATCCTATAATTTAGAACATCAAAGAAACACAATTCATTCTAAAAGTATATAGTTAATATGAGATTGATTTATCAATACTTTATAATGAATCCCAGGCGCAATAGTCTTATAAAAAGTCCTGGAGCACCTTCCATACATTGTCTCTTACAATTTTCTGTCCATTGGCATTAGGATGTTTCCCATCAGGAAGATTCAATTCTGGAATTGCAGCAACACCATCTAATAAAAAAGGGATTAACCCAGCGCTATATTCATTGGCAAGTTGAGCAAAAATAGGATTAAATTTGGAAGCATATTCTTCTCCAAGGTTTGGAGGAGCCATCATACCTGCAATGATTAATTTTGCTTGAGGATACGTACTTTTTACTTGATCTAAGATTTTCGCTAAATTCTGTTTTGAAAGATCTGCATCTAACCCTCGCAATGCATCATTTGCCCCAAGTTCTAGAACAAAAACATCTATTTCTTGATTCAAAACCCAATCAATCCTGTTTACGCCACCAGAGGTGGTTTCTCCGCTCAATCCAGCATTTATCACCTCATAATCCAATCCTAATGCATCAATAGTATCTTGGATTAACGAAGGGAAAGCATCTGCTTCATCAAGTTGATAACCAGCCGTTAAGCTATCTCCGAAAAATAATATCTTTTTAGTATTGTCTTTTTTGATGTTGGTAGATTTTTGTGGTATTTCGGTCTTAGTTTTGGCAACTTCTTTGGTTTCTGCTTGTTTAGATTGACATCCAAAAGTAATTAAGCAAACTACGCTTACTAGGAATGACAAAATTCCAAAATGACTAATCGGTTCAAAAGTTTGTTTTATTAATCGAATCAAAATCGAAATATTTTATTTAATGAATGATATATTAAAAATCTCAAATCTCACAAAGTCTTATCCTAATAACAAGGAAAGTCTCCAAGTGTTACAAAATATAAATTTTACGATAAAACAAGGTGAATCGGTATCTATTGTTGGACCTTCGGGGAGCGGCAAAACTACATTACTAGGACTATCCGCAGGGCTAGACAATCCTACTAGTGGGTCTATAGATCTATTTGGCAACGAAATCAGTAAAATGACAGAAGATGAAAAAGCTGATGTCAGAAATAAATATGTTGGTTTTATATTTCAAAATTTTCAACTCATCCCTACTTTAACTGCACTCGAGAATGTAATGATTCCGCTAGAATTGAATAAGGTTAAAGATGCACGAAAGACAGCTATGGATTTATTGGAACGAGTGGGATTAGGTAATCGATCTCATCATTATCCTACACAATTGTCTGGTGGAGAACAACAGCGTGTTTCATTGGCAAGGGCATTTGTAAATAAACCTGCCATACTATTTGCGGATGAACCAACAGGAAATCTTGATAGTGCAACAGGAGAAAAAATCGAATCATTATTATTCGAAATGAATAAAGAAAATAATACTACACTAATCATTGTTACCCACGATCTAGAATTGGCAACAAAAACTGATCGAGTGATAAAATTAAAGGCTGGCCAAATTGTTTCTGACGAATACAAAACTACTGTCGTTTAATGATGAACCTACCCTTTTTATTAAAAACCGCATATCGAGATGCAAAAACTCAATGGCCGAAACTATTGATGTTTATGGCATCAATCATTCTAGGAATTAGTGCATTGGTAGCAATCAATTCATTTAATGACAACTTAATAAAAGACCTAGATAGACAAGCTGCAAGCATAACAGGTGCTGATATCGTTATTTCAGGAAACAGGCCTGCAACGGGAGATTTACTTAAAGTAATGGACTCAATCCCAGGTGAACGGTCAAAGCTTTTTGAATTATTTTCGATGTCCTATTTAGAGGATAGAAATATCAGTCAATTTGTTCAGATCAAAGCACTACAAGGTGATTTTCCTTATTACGGAAAAATACTTTCTGAACCGCAAACTGCTGAACAATCTTTTAGGAATAATCAGTCTGTGATTATAGATCAAAGTTTTATGGTTCAGCAGAAAATCGAGATTGGTGATTCCATAAAATTGGGTGATGCAACATTTGAAATTGCAGGTGCATTGACCAACAATTTTGGTGGAGTTGGTTTGGCTTCAGGATTTGCTCCCACTGTATTTATGTCCTTTGATTATCTTGATAAGACTAAGTTAGTTCAACCTGGTAGTTTGATAGACTATTCCTATTATTTTAAAACGCCAGCAGATTTTGATGCTAACGAATGGCGGAAAATTCGCAGAGAAAAGTTCTCTAATGAAAGTCTTAGAATTACCACCATAGATAGCCAAAAAGAAAACCTAAGTGAAGCCTTTAATTCGATGAATGCATTTTTAAACCTAGTGGCATTGATTTCTTTATTGCTTGGATGTATAGGCGTTGCAAGTAGTGTATTCATTTATATAAAAAATAAAATATCTTCAATTGCGATTTTTAGGTGTTTAGGTCTGAAAGGGAATCAAGCGTTTTTTATTTTCTTTTTCCAAATATTGATTATAGGAATTATAGGTAGCATTGTAGGTGCACTTTTGGGAACAGCCATACAGCTATATTTACCTGTGATATTTGCAGATTTTCTGCCGCTCGAAGTTAAAACGGTTATATCTTGGCCATCAATCTTTCAGGGTTTGCTTTTGGGATCAATTGTTACCATTCTGTTTGCCATTATTCCTTTACTAGAAGTAAGAAGGATTTCTCCATTAAGGACGATTCGGGCATCGTTTAGTCAAAAAGAACGACGTGATCCTTGGACATATGTGGTCGTCGGGTTAATACTATTGGTGTTATTTTTCTTTTTACAATCCATGACTGGATCATCATATAATGCAATGATTTTTATCGTTGGATTGTTATTTTCATTTGCGATTTTGTGGTTGGTATCCACATTGATTATAAAGTTATTATCGAGATATTTTCCAAGGAATATTGGATTTGTATTTAGGCAGGGATTGTCTAATCTTTTTAGACCAAACAATCAGACCAAAATACTATTGATTTCATTGGGCTTGGGTACTGCGATCCTAAGTACGATGTTTATTGTACAAGGATTGATATTGAAAAATGTAACTTCGATGGATGCTGGTGCACAACCTAACATGGTGTTATATGGAATCGAAAGCAATCAAATAGACTCATTGGCAGCAGTAACCGAATCTTATAAAATGCCTGTGATTGAGCGCGTTCCCATCGTCACTATGCGTATAACGGGATGGAAAGGTAAGTCAAAATCGGAATGGCTTCAAGACAGTACACGTACTGCAAAACGTTGGGCTTTTAATAGAGAAACAAGAGTAACATACAAAACAAAATTAGATGATTCTGATGAGTTAATTGCAGGTAAATTTGTTGGAAATTATGAAGATGGAGATTCTATTTTTGTTTCACTAGATCAAAATTATGCGGAAGACTTGGATGTTGGACTGGGGGACGAAATAGAATTCAATGTACAAGGAGCAAAGATTAAAACATATGTTAGCAGTCTTAGGAAGATTCAGTTTAACAATATGCGTACTAGATTTTTTATTCTGTTTCCTGCTGGTGTATTAGAAAAAGCGCCACAATTCCAAGTATTGGTTACCAAATCACCAGATACTGAGACGACTGGAAATTATAGAAATGCTGTGGTACAAAAATTTCCTAATGTCTCCGTAATAGATTTAAGTTCTATATTGACGACATTAAATGATATACTGAAGAAAATCTCATTGGTCATTCAATTTATGGCTGGATTCAGTATTTTAACGGGACTAATCGTATTAATTTCTTCGTTGTTACTAAGTAAATTTCAGCGAATTCGCGAAAGCGTAATATTGAGAACTTTGGGTGCAAAAAAGAGGCAAATATTTCTAATCAACTTAACTGAATATTTTATGATTGGAAGTCTTGCTGCATTTTCAGGGATACTAATTTCTGTATTAAGTTCATATCTAATTGTAAAATTTCAGTTAGATTTTGATTATCAAATCAATGTATTTCCATTAATTCTCGTATTCTTATTTATAGTAGGAATGACGGTTTTTATTGGGTTATTTAATTCTAGAGAAGTGGTAAATAATTCGCCTTTAGAAGTACTTAGAAAAGAATTACAATAAATTTTTTTTAGGTAAAAATCATTACATTCTATTGCAAAACAAGGTATCTTTTTAGGATTATTCTTATAAATTCCTCGAATCAGAATTGGACTATCAAAAAAATCAAAATAAATAAGAAAAGATACTTTATTTGTTGGTAATCTAATGATACCTTAGCTTAAAATACTGCTAAGAGAATGGAGGATACAAGAATCCTTGTAACTGGAGCTGCGGGGCAATTGGGGAGTTTATTATGTATAGCCTTACAGCAAAAATATGGTGTAAAAAATGTGGTCAGATCTGACATTAAACTTGTATCTGGTAAAGTAGATATTTTACTGGATGTTACTGATGTCGATGCGATAAAAACAGTCATTCACAATCATGACATAAATGAAGTTTATCACTTAGCTGCTATCCTCTCTGCAAATGGGGAAAAAAATCCAATCTTAACTTGGAAAGTGAATATGGATGGATGGTTGAATATTTTGGAAACATCCAGAAAATCTAATATTAATAAAATCTTCTACCCTAGCTCTATTGCGGTGTATGGCAATAATTCTCCATTGTCTGAAACTGACCAATTTGGGTACCAAGATCCATCTACCATCTACGGAATAACAAAAAGTGCAGGAGAATATTGGGCGCAATATTACTTTGAGAAGTATGGAATAGATATAAGATCTTTACGGTATCCAGGGCTTATTTCTGTGGATAGTAAGGCTGGTGGTGGCACAACAGATTATGCTGTAGAAATTTTTGATTATGTCAAAAAAGATGGCGTTTATGAATGCTTCTTAAGTGCAGAAACTCGACTACCAATGCTGTATATGGATGATGCAATTTCTGCAACTATACAACTAATGGAAGCACCGAAGGAAGCGATAAAAATTAGAACTTCATACAATTTGGTAGGTATGGATTTTACTCCAGAAGAATTATTAAACGAAATCCAAAAGTACGAACCAAGTTTTTCTATAAAGTATTTTCCTGACCATCGACAAGCAATTGCTGATAGTTGGCCTAAGTCAATCAATGATGAACATGCTGCCGCAGATTGGGGTTGGAATCCATATTTCACGATTGAAGAAATGGTTTCCGAAATCATGCAAAAATTAAATATTAAAAAAGACAATGCTAAATAGTTACCGATATGTTTGATCAAATCAGAAAAGATTTACAAGAAGAAATTCAAGAAATTCATGATGCTGGACTTTACAAAAAAGAAAGGATCATTACGTCTCCTCAAGCTGCAGAAATAGAGGCTAATGGATTAGAAGTATTGAATTTTTGTGCCAATAATTATTTAGGATTATCTTCTAATCAAGAAGTGATCGATGCGGCAAAAGCAACAATTGATACGCATGGATTTGGGCTTAGCTCTGTGAGATTTATCTGCGGAACACAGGATATACACACTCAGTTAGAAAGAAAGATTGCCGACTTTTTAGGCATGGAAGACGCCATACTTTATGCGGCGGCATTCGATGCCAACGGTGGCTTGTTTGAACCAATATTGGGCAAAGAAGATGCCATCATCTCGGATACCTTAAATCATGCAAGTATCATCGATGGAATAAGGTTGTGCAAAGCAGCAAGGTACCGTTATCTGACAAATGACATGGCAGACCTAGAAGAAAAACTCAAGGAAGCTCAAGGAGCGCGAAGAATCCTAATTGCTACCGATGGTGTTTTTTCTATGGATGGAACCATTGCTCAGATCGATAAAATCTGTGACCTTGCAGATCAATATGGAGCCATGGTAATGGTCGATGAATGTCACTCAACGGGATTTGTAGGTAAAACTGGGAGAGGTACGCACGAGTATTGTGATGCTATGGGTAGAGTTGATATCATCACAGGAACTTTCGGAAAAGCACTTGGTGGAGCAAGCGGTGGATTTACCGCAGCAAGAAAAGAAATCGTTGATATGCTGAGACAGCGATCTAGACCATATCTATTTTCTAATACATTGGCTCCTTCTATTGTTGGAGCTTCACTAAAAGTACTTGATTTATTATCAGCATCTACACACCTCCGTGATAAGTTAGAGAAAAATACTTTGTTCTTTAGAAAAGAAATGACTGATGCAGGTTTTGATATTATTCCTGGCGTGCATCCTATCGTTCCTATCATGTTGTACGATGCTAAATTATCACAAGATTTTGCCAACAAATTATTAGAAGAAGGCATTTATGTAATCGGCTTCTACTACCCTGTCGTACCTAAAGATAAAGCCAGAATACGTGTTCAGATTTCTGCTGGACATGAACAAGCTCATCTTGAAAAAGCCGTTAAAGCATTTACTAAAGTTGGTAGGGAATTGGGGGTTATTTAGTTTTTAGTTATTTAGTTTTTAGTGCATCGTTTTTTAATTCATTAGTTTTTA
>JAHDBF010000024.1:18408-30700 GCA_020630525.1 Saprospiraceae bacterium | reverse complement strand
TCAAAATGAAAAGAATACTTCGTTAATTGTCTAGGCGTGAAGTAAAAATTTACCTTAACATCCTTATTGTAAATGCTTTCCAAATACCCAATCATCACATCTTGATTTGCCAATTGCCGATGCATAAATCCTATCGTAGATAAAAATAGGTCGAACGGATTTTTGGATTTTGTTTTCAAGGTACTTTGTCTTCTTGGGATAAGGACTATTGCATCTATAACCTTGGCTCCTAGATTTACAGCCTCTTCGATAGGTAAATAGTTTCCGAATCCGCCATCAGCATATTCGCAACCATTTTTCTCAAGCATACTCATAAATGGAACAAAACTGGTAGATGCCCACATCCAATCTAAAAAATCTTGATAATTACAGTCTTTGAGGTACTTATATTCTGTAGTGCCATAAGTCAGATTTGCTACGGTAACGACCACCTGTTTATTACTCTCTTTACACTTTTTAAAATCTGCTTCAGAAAAACAATTTTGGATTACTTTTCTTAGATTTTTATGTTCACCCAAAGTCTTTTTTCCCTTTAGGAACATACGAACACTGTTTAGGTGATTGATAGATGATTTTACCTCACCGCTAGGTAAGGTTTTTATTTTGAAAGGATTGATGTTAAATACATCCTTCATCTTTACTGCATTATAGACGTATTTTATTTTTTCGATTTTATCAATGGACAATAATGGGACCAATAAACTCCCTGCAGAAGTTCCTACGAAAATATCATAATCTATCTTTTTTTGACGGATGAGGTATTCACAAAAACCACCGGCATAAGCGCCTTTACTGCCACCTCCTGATATGACTAATGCCCGTTTTTCTTTTTTCAAATCAGTATCCAAACTGTAATACTATCTTTACATGATAAAATTGAATGCTAAGATGCAAAAGAATAGAAAAGAAAACCAGTTTATTAAGCAACCATTTTTTGAAGGTGGGAATAAAGCATTCAGAAACTTTGTATTAAATGAATTAAAATACCCAAAAGAAGCAATCGAAAATAAAGTAGAGGGAATAGTGCATCTCAAGGCACATATCAATCATCTTGGAGAAGTATTTGACGCTAAAGTCATTTCTGGCATCGGTTATGGTTGTGATGAAGAAGCAAAACGAATCATCGCTTTAGCTAAGTATATCGTTCCTAAAACCCCAAGGAAAATGAGGGTAAAATTCCAAAAGAATGTGCGGATCCAATTTGCGCTATCTATGGTTAAAAAGAAGGTGAAACCGCAACCTAATTCTACAAATATGAGTATATCGTACAATGTCGTGCAATCACCGAAAAAACCCAAAGCACAATCTGAGCCCAAAAAACAAAGTATTGCCTACAATTATACGATTAACATAAAAAAAGGGTAACAAAATCAATTGTTACCCTGAAGTATATTGTTAAGGCTAGTATTTACTAACCGAATTTTTCTGCTCTGTACTTTGCGCTAAGAATCTCCATTCTTCTTTCAACAGAAGGCTTAGTGAAGTGCTTTCTTCTTCTTAATTCTTTGATAACACCGATATTTCTGTGTTTTCTTTTATATCTTTTAAGCGCTCTGTCTATCGATTCTTCCGCTTTAACGTCAATAATAATCATAAGTCTCTTAAATTTGGATTGCAAAAGTAATAAAACAAATACTTTTTAGCAAGCACAATACTAAAAATACGAGTATTAATTATCCTTTAGTAATATTTGTATGGTTGAAAGTCAATTTTCTACTGCAATTACTGTTAATTTTATGCGTTATCTTACCAATCTAATTAATGAGATTTAGTCATCTTTATCTAATATTATTCATTCTTTGAGCATTACCAATAAACATATTCAGCTAAAAACAATAATTATCTTCATATTATTATTGGGTAGTCAACTTTTGGTTGGTCAAAAACCAGGTGCAAAATCTCAAGAGGGTAGCGTTAAAACTGATTCAACCAAAAAAAAAGGGAAAGTAGATTTTTCTATAAAAAATGATTCTATAAGGTTAAAAAGCTTTACGCTCAATGACCTGAACGAATTAAAACCATTTTCGGATACCACATTGACAGGAATAGAAGATTGGAATATTCTTAACGATTTTGACGAATTTAATTTGTACCTAGGAAGTCCAGCATCAAGTCATTTTGACCTCGTTTTCCAACCATGTGCTGATCCTTTTTACACCACAATGAAACGTAATCAATACGCATCTATTTATAATGATATTTCGGATTTTGAATATAATAATCTAAATCGTCCTTTTAATGATCTCGCTTTTGCTCCACTAGGTACACAAAATGAGTTTGAAGCTAAAGCAAAATTTAGTAGAGATTTTAAAGAAGGGATTAATATTTCATTAGATTTTTGGCGGTTAAAAACCGATGTGGAATATCAAAATCAGTCGCTTAATTCTACCAGTTTTGGGATTGGTATGTGGTTAAAAAATCCATTTAAAAATGTGCAATCATTTTTAACTTTTCAGTCCAACAATTTTAATGAGGATTACAATGGTGGCGTTTCCGACACAACATTGTTTAATTCGGAATTGCTTAGATTTAAAGTAGAAATTCCAGTTTTTTTGGAGAATGCTTCTTCTAGAAGTCAAGAATACGTCGTCAAGCTCGATAACTTTATTGGTAATGTGTCTAATTGGAATGTAAAACACAGCATTAGCTACAAATCTGGGTATTACAAATATGCAGATCAAATTACTAACGAAACAACGGATACGCTTTTTTATCAAAATTTATTGATCGATAACAGAGGCATAAGAACATTCAATCAACAAAAAGTAGTAAAAAACGAATTTGCTTTTGCACGTACTGGAAACCACATTGTCGATTTATCATTGGGTGCTACGCACCAATATTTGATGCATAATGATGATATTAATAATCAAGAATATCAAGATTTATCTCTAGACGCAAAATTGGCATTCAATATTTCTTCGTTTAAAGTATTTAGCGAAGCAAAGTTAGGGTTGCTTGATATATCAGGAAATGTATTGTTAAATAGCTTCGCCAATTTTGATTTAGGAAAAATCGCCAATTTGCGGGCAGGATTTAAATTCCAAAGTAACAATGCTTATTTGATGGATAGATCTCTTTTAGGGACAGAATTGGTATTGTTTCAAAACGAATTTGATCAAACGATCCAAAGTACTATTTATGGAAAATTAGAAATTCCATTTACTCGGACTAAAGTAGATTTTAATTCTTTCCTTATAAATAAAGGGATTTTTTATGGCGAATCTGGCATTCCGTTCCAATCAGAAGAGTTAGTTTCAGGATTAAGAATTTCATTAAATCAACCCATACGATGGAAATGGTTTAATCTAGAAAACAGTATTCATTATCATCAATTTGATAATAATTTGCTCAACATTCCATTGCTGATGTCTAAGCATAAATTCTATGTACAATTTAAAATGTTCGACAAAAATTTAGCATTGAAAATAGGAGCTACATATAGTCAGTTTCAGCTCGAAAGTGGCAGTATCGCATTTATGCCAGTAAACGGAGTCTTCTATCCGACCGATAATTCTACCCTCGATATGTACCAAAATATAGATGTGTTTTTGGTTGCTAAGATCCAAAAGTTTAGATTGTTTACCACGCTAGATAATGTCCTTAATCTATATGATGGCAGAATAATTTATATGTTAGAGCATGTTCCTACTTGGGATTATAAAATTAGATTTGGTGTCAGGTGGATATTGTTTGATTAAATTTTAAGAGTTTATTAACGCTTTATTGGTGACACTTTGATTTTATGTCAGTCTAAATATCTATAATCTGACAATTTTCAAATTACATTTTAAGGTTAAAATCAATGATTTATTGAGTTTTTTAATTCAATATTAAACATGGATTGATGCCTTAGTTTGTGTTATATACATATCTAACCAATAAAAATTTTATAATGGAAAAACGATTAATGCAATTTATTGCATGTATTTATTTAAGTGTAGTTACTACAACTGTATTTGCTCAAGTTCAAGGAATTAGTTATACATTCTCACCTGCTACTGAGTATACGCGATGGCATGATGAAGCAGGAATTTCTGATGGCTTTTTACTGGGAGGACAATTTGGGTTCGGTTTTGGTCAGTATGTAGAATTGCGCGGTAATTACTTTCAATCATTGAATTTAGAAAATAATTTTGATGATTATGGATTTGAAAATTTTGATACAGCAGGATTTACGCCTACAGATGTTAAGCTCAAAAGATATGGCGGAGAGTTAAGATTAAACTTATCTAAATCTGCATTCAAACCATACATCACCATTGGAACAGGAATACAGTCTATAGGATTGGATAGTTTAGAAGCAGCTAAACAGATTTATGTAAATGCTGGTGCAGGGGTAAAAGTTTCTGTCGCAAAAAGATATACTTTAGGCATCCAAGCAATGAATACTGGCTATAGATTTAATGCTCCAGCAGCATTATTGACAGCTCAAGATATAACAGCAAATAATTTGGATCCAGCAACTTTTGAAGCTAAAGATTTGAGAAACTGGTCTTTAAGAGCATCATTAGAATTTTATATCGGAGGGAGAAATCCAAACAAAATGACTGCAGTTGATAAAGCTTATCTATCTACTTTTTCAGGAGGATTAAAAGGCTTGAGTTTACCAGTAGAACCTACTGTAGCAAGGATTAATTTTAGCGAAGACTTAGGCTATAGGGACACTTGGTTAGCAGGTGGAAGTACTGGTTTTGATTTTGGTCCTTATGTTGGAGTAAGGGGATTTTACTACAGAGGAATCGAAGAGGACAAGGTTACTGATTTTGATCAAATACAATTATACGGTGGAGAAGGAAGATTCAAATTAGGTGAAGGTAAAGGTGTAAGCCCAACAATTATGCTCGGTGGTGGTAAGATTGATGTGCTGGATGATTATGCCAATATTACGGATACTTTAGGTAGAGTTGCTACTGACAAAGGATTTGCAATGGGTGGCATTGGATTAGATTTTTCTTTCTCAAAATTTGTTAAACTTACAGGTTTTGCCAAAGCACTTTTAACCACGAATGAAGATACTGATAACCTTGCAAATCCTGATCAGATTAGTACCAGTTGGATGTATGGCGCTAGCTTGAATTTGATTATTGGAAAGAATAGTAAAAATCCTACTTTAAATAATGGTGGTTTTGGTTCTGATTTATTGGCAAGTAATGAAAAGCAAATCGAAAAATACGATGCAGAACTAGCAGAAATAAACAAAGAATTGGGAGAAGCAATCCAAGATGGGAATATTGCTAAAATGGAAGAATTAAGAAAGCAGCAAGCAATGACAAAAGCTGTTATCCGTGATTTAGAACAAACACAAAAAGAAATCGGAACAGAGATTCTTACTAGTCAAACGACAATATCTCCTGCATACCAATCATCATTCAACCCAACAAGCGAAATAAGAATGTCTCCTGCAGAATTCCAAAATTTATTAAGAGAAATAATGGACGGAAAATCTTCAACTCCTGCTGCTATACATCCTGCTGCCATCGATCCATCTAAAGAAATAGATGCAGCTGTTAAAAATATTGAACTTAACAATAGACTAGATGGATTAACGAGAATGATGGAGGAGTTGAAAAATAGTATCAATGACCTACAAGATGATGTCGAAGAAATGGAAGAGTCGAATGAAGCGACAGCGGAAGAAATGAAATCTAGAGAAAAAGAAATGCTCCAAAATATTGAAAGAACAATAAATAATGAGATCTCTAGAGTAAAGGAAGACCTAAATGATATAGAAGATTCTGTAAAGGAAACAGACAAAAAAGTAAACAAAGTAAAAGAAAAGCAAATCGAAGAATCTTTAAAAGAAGATGAGTCTAAGGTAATCGAAAGAGTAATCATCAAAGAAGAAGATTCTAAAGGAGGAATTTTCAATAGAAAAAACAAAGGGCAAACTTCTGATGAGGAAATCCAACAAGCAATAGATAAGCAGTACAGAAATGCAGATCAAAAAAATCACGAAAGTATGTACGCTGCCAAAAAAGGATTTATGCAGAAATTAAATTATGATGGTGCTTCTGCTTTTACTGGTTTTAACCTAGGAAATAGTACTACTTTCAACTTAGGATTTAGATGGCATTATAAAGTTGCCAATACTAAGTTTACTTTAATGCCAGAAACGTTTTTTGGTTTCGGTTCGCCATCTTCATTTGGAATTTCAGTGAATGGTATCTATGAATTAGGGTTAATAAAATCTGCATTGGTAAAACCATATGTTGGTGCTGGATTAGGATTTTTGAAGACGGCAGAAAATGGTGAAGATGCGCTAAAAGGAGCAGTAAATTTATTGGTAGGTACTCAGCTATTTAAAATAATGGATGGCAGATTATATGCCGATTTTACAACAAGAAATTTCTTTAAAGACAACCAGATTATCGTAGGATATAGACTTCCATTTTAGTGTAATGGAGAAGTAAATATTCAAATTTGAAAAAGATAAACGCCGACTCAAAACTTATTGAGTCGGCGTTATTTTTTTGTATGTACTTTTTTAAATCCTTATGGATTTTTATTAATGCTTTTCTTCTTCATTTTGCGGTGCCACTGGCGGGACTAAATCACAATCATCAATATAGCCATGATAATCAGCTCCCAACTCTACTTCGAACCCAACATCAATATCGAGTTCATCACCAGCAGTCATTATGTTCATTTGCCCATTGACGACTTTCGCATCTGTATATAAATATTCTTTCGCTTTGTATGATGGCTGTGTTACTACTGCCAATACGTTTACATTTAATCCATCGCAGTCATTGTCATTGACAGGACATCCTTCATCTGCTACGCCATCACAATTGTTGTCAATGCCATCTCCACAGATTTCCGTATTTCCTGGGAAGTTTGTTCCCTGTGTATCGTCACAATCAGTATTGTCCGTAGCATATCCTGCTTCAAGAGTGCAACTAAAATATTCAACATTGATATCACCAAATCCATCACCATCTGCATCCGCAAAATATCTATTATATGCTTCACAGTCAGGCATGATAAAAGTTGTTACATCGTCACAAGCGTTTGGTCCTTCTGCAGTGCTAACACAAGCAGTATTAGTTACAATATGCGCTTCGTAAATCATTATTTCATCTACAAACCAGCCTGTATTAAAGGTATTGTTATCTGATCCAAAAACAAATCTAATCTGTGCAGATTGACCAGCATAACTCGATAAATCAATCCATGTCCTAACGTAACCTCCACTATTTCCAGTAAATCCAGCTCTACCCGCAATATCAGCATTACTACTAGAACCAAGACTTCCATTATATGGATTTATTATCATATTACTACCAAGGTCAATCCAGTTAGTTCCTCCATCAGTACTGATCTCAATTAGACCACCATCCCATCCAGTCTCAGTATCGTACCTATGTTGCACAGTAAATAATGCATTTGCTGGTAAAATTGATGCGGCACTTGTTAAAAATTGAGTATTGTCAGCACCCACATTTGCAACAAAAAAGGCACCTGATCCTCTGTAAGTACCAGTAGATACAAGGTTGAATCCATCCGATCCTTGTCCAGTAGTTGCTGCCCAATCCGAGAAGTCGTACTCAAAGTCTTGGTAATATTTTAAATCTGAATAGTCAGTACCATCATTGGTAAGGTCAAAACTGAAATTTATATTGGCTTGATCTGCCATCAACGCTTGGTCAACAGTTATTACACCACCACTTTCTGAACCTTGGGTTAATGACCCAGGAGAATATGTCGTTGTTGGAGGTACGTTGTCAGTTATATTTACACTTGATAGAGATCCTCCAGTAAAGTTAGTAACGTCAATAGTATATGATAATGGACTACTTACCGCTGAGAATTCTGGTCCAGTTTTAATCAGTACAATTTCTGAATTACATTGCGGAGAAAGATCAAAGTTTTGTGTTCCATCAGATGCAGAACCACTGCTACCTTGAGAAGCGTTATATCCTAATCCTCGCTTAGCAAAAGCTTCCCAAATAATACAATTATTGACACCTCCATAAAGTAAATCGTCTGCCGCTAAAATAGCATCTCTGCCATCGATAAATCCTGGACTACATGGCTGGATTTTTAGACCTTCCATCACGAGATTCATCGCAATATTATTTCCACCTGTACCACTATATACATCTGGGTCAAATCCATGCTGAGCAATTAATCCCCAGGTTAATTCCCACAACATTGCACACCATACAGACCCAACTCCATGTGGAATAGATACTGAACCAATATTGTTATAAGTGTGGGGATTTACAGTCATGTCCGTAGTGTATGGATATTGTCTAATTCCACTTCCTGAAGCAGCCTGATTAATTAAGAATGTACCAACACCTCTTGAGTCAGTTCCGACATCTCCACTTTCCATAGTAACCATTAATCCAAACCAATCACTCCATCCTTCTCCCATTTGCTCGTCGTTACCTAAGCATGAGCTATTAGCTGGTCCTCCTGTTAGCCTTGTCGATATACCATGTCCATATTCATGTGCGATTACGCCATTGTCAAAATCACTGTCATAAGCAAAAGTATATCCAACAGAAATACTAGCATTAGCCGGTAAATTGGCTTTTATAGTGTTACAATCGGCTTGACTGATCATAATAGATGGAATCGTAATTCCTCCATCAGATCCACCCATAGTAATAGGCGCACCTGCGACATTGTTGCAAACGATAACTGCAATAGCACCTGCGTCTTGTGCAAAATTTACTTTTTCTACAAATGTGCAATTCCCTCGATCTAGGATAGCAATATTGCCAGTAATAGCGCCACTATTGTTAAATGCACTACAAGCTTCTAATGGGTCCGCGACAACAAGGTCTCCTGTCCAATTTCCTGATTGAGGACCAAAATTTGCTGATGTTGCTGTATAATTGCCAGCAATGCCAGCAGGACTATTTATCTCTAATTCTGCTCCGCCTACCGGATTCCAAAGAAACATTTGCATTCTTGGATTTGAGCCTTCTGGAAGCGGAGAAAAGTTTGCGTTCCCAGTACCAGATCCATCTTGCGCATCTGCATTTACAGAGTCACTTCCTGTTCCGCCATTTCCATAATTGTTTTCTTGAAAATTACCACTAGCTTCATCAAATCCATATTGATAAAAAACATCATGCATAATATTGTTCCAGTAAAATAAATTGGTGATAGATGCATCCCAATAGTCTAAAGGTGGATCATTTAGGTCTAAAGGGAATATAAAATCTAGACTAGCACCACCATCTGGTGCATATCCTGGCGAATTATCATTGTTGGTATCTTCTGTCGCATATACATTATTCCCTCTTGTAATGGTAAATTCTGCACCTGCAGCTCCATTGGTATCATGCCAACCAAACGGGGAGGCATTTAACGCAGGAGACCATGGGTCATTTACGATAGTTCTTCCACCTTCATTAGGTGCCATAAGTGGCATGGCGAAAACTTCATATCCATTAGTAATCATGCCACGTGAAGCATTTTCTATTTCTCCGCACTCTTCATTTTTGTGGTGTTTATGGTTGTGCTTTGCTCCACACGAATCAAAACTACATTCTATGGTCCAACTTGTAGCACCTATTTTTTGATTCGTATCTATGTCAATTTGCATCTGTTCCCACCTTTTTTCGGCATCTATGTAAATCCCCACTAACCATGCTGGAATCAAATCTTTTCCTGACACTACATATGCTTTTTCGATGAATATCTCCTCGCCAGAAACGGATTTTGATTTTACTAAGACCTTATTTTGATTGAAAGATGTTATAATTTCGTAGTCAAAATCATAATTCTTACTAAGAATCCCTGCTGCTGAAGACAATGCTTTGTCAATATCCAATCCAACATTGAATGATCTTGCATTATATTTTTCTAAAGGAATGTAGTTTTCGCTGACATATTTAATTTCGCCATCTTTTTCTACCACAGACATTACTTTTCCAAAAATTGGAACATCATTTTTTGTTTGATTATAGTAACTATGTTTAATTTCTTTAGAAACATATTCGTCAGTAACAAAGGCATTGTTGAAGTCAGATTGCTTTAAAGCAAAATCTTTTTTATTTGATTGTAAATGCTCGAAAGCATCAATAATTTTGGCTTGTTGTGCATAAATCAGATTACTTATAAATGTTAATATAAGTACAGGAATGATAATTTTTCGCATAGTAGCTTATGAATTAATATTTGCTATTTGTTCAATAATAATTTTAGTTTCTGTTTAAAAATATAAACAGTACTGTAATGGGAATACTAGGGGATGTGATTCTATTTGTAAATAAAAATTTACATGATTTTGTGTTGTACTTACTCAAATTAGTGTAATCAAACTGGATTTTATAATTATCACAGCATGAATATTTTAACAAATTTGAGTATAACAATCTTTAAAGGAGTTTAAAAGTATGAAAAAATGCTAAATTTTGCAATAACATTTTTTAACATTCCAACAAAACCGAAATAAATTATCTTTACACTTTCAGAAATAGAATTTTTTAGGAAATGGTTGAAATAGCTGGCGTAATTATTTTAGGAATTTTTGCACAATGGTTGGCATGGCGGATTAAAGTACCTGCAATCTTACCTTTGATTATCACTGGATTAGTGGTAGGTCCCTTGTCCACATTAAGAACAGCTGATGGTTCAAAATGGATAGAACCAGTTTTTAACGGAACAAAAGGGCTGTTTCCTGGAGATACCTTATTCTATTTTGTCTCTCTCTCTATCGGTATAATATTATTCGAAGGTGGATTGACACTTAAGCGAAGTGAGTTAAAAGGTGTCGGTGGAGCGATCGGCAAACTTATCACTTTAGGCAGTACTATTACGTTTTTTGGGGCAGGTTTAGCTGCAAAGTTTCTGCTTGATATTCCATGGACCATTGCTTTTTTGTTTGCCGCATTAATTATTGTCACCGGTCCGACAGTTATAGCACCTATTTTGAGAAATATCCCTTTGACTAAGAATGTATCCACCGTTTTAAAGTGGGAAGGCATACTTATCGATCCTATTGGAGCATTGGTTGCAGTATTGGTTTTTGAATTTATAAACACTAGTGATGGTGGTCATTTTACCTCACATGCTATGATGCAATTTGGGAAAATAGTTCTGGTCGGGTTTACCATGGGCTTTGCTGCTGCACATTTATTGTATCAGTTTATAAAAAGGGATTGGATACCGCATTACTTGCTAAATGTTTTTACGCTTGCATTGGTATTGTTTGTATTTGTCGCTTCTGATCAGGTAGCACATGAGTCAGGACTATTGACAGTAGTTGTCATGGGAATGGTACTGGGCAACATGAATGTTTCGCACTTAAAAGAGATTTTGGATTTTAAAGAAGCAATTAGTGTTTTGCTAATTTCTATTCTTTTTATTTTGCTTTCAGCGAATATCAATATCGAAGAATTAAAAATGTTGATGGAGTTTAAGTATTTGGCTCTTTTGTTAGTCGTTATTTTAGTGATAAGACCATTAGCGGTTTTTGCAAGTACAATGGGTTCTGAGCTTTCTACTAACGAAAAACTATTTATCAGTTGGGTTGGTCCTAGAGGAATTGTTGCCGCAGGTATTGCTTCATTATTTGGGATAAAACTGACTTCAAAAGGCGTTCCTTATGCTGAAATCATAACTCCATTGGTATTTCTAATCGTTTTGGGAACTGTGATTTTGAATGCAACAACGGCTAGTTTAGTCGCTAAGATGTTAAAAGTAGTTTTACAAAAATCCAATGGTATTCTTATCGTGGGTGCACATGAAGCATCTAGAATTATAGGAAAATACCTTGTCGAAAATGGTAGAAATGTAGTTTTAGTAGATAGCAATGTTACGAATGTAAGATTGGCACAAAATAATGGCATTAGCGCATTTCAAGCCAATGTCTATGCGGATGATTTGGCAGACAATATTGAATTAAATGATGTCGGTTTTCTGATGGCATTAACCTCGAGTACGGATGTAAACAAGTATGTTTTAGATAAATTTGGAGAATCTTTTGGCGAAAACGGAAAATATAGATTGGTTTCTGGAGAAGAAATGAAAGACCCTACCAATAACCCAAAAGATGGATTGTTTTCGCATACTGACGACTATATTAATTTAAGTGAAGTAGCTAGAGATTATCCAGAAATTCACGAATTGGCAATTGATTCTAATGAGCATTTTAAATCCGTGTTGTCAGAAATTAATGAGATAGAGAGAAGTATTCCATTGTTTATCAAATCAGATAATAATGAGGTAAGTGTTCTTCCTTCTTATTCAGAGGATATAACCATTGGTGAAGGTTATAAATTGGTATACATGGGAAAAGAATTTGTGCCTAGTGAAAGTGCTGCATAAT
>JAHDBF010000024.1:0-18308 GCA_020630525.1 Saprospiraceae bacterium | reverse complement strand
CATTTGGCATGTTTTCAAAATCAATGATTAAGCTTATAGCAGAAAGCAAAAACATATTTAAAAACAAGGTAAAAACCCATAGGATTTTCACATGAAAAAACGGACGATCAATTTTGGGATTCCTTATCTCTCGAGTAGGATTACACAGAAAATGATAACATTGTATGATTGGTTCGAATAGTGTCATTGGATCAAAGATAGGCTAGCTACATTAAAGATTTACAAACAAATTGCAATTGAAAAACATTTTTAAATAAGTTCTAATGTATTTACTAACTATTTTTTAGATTTTTGCACTTATGATAAATTCTCCTGCTCCAAGTTACTTAGACGAATTAAATGAGATACAGCGCAATGCTGTTACGACCCTAGAAGGCCCCGTAATGGTGATTGCAGGTCCAGGATCTGGAAAAACTAGAGTACTTACTTACAGAATTGCGCACTTAATTAAAAGTGGGGTAGCTCCTTGGCAAATACTGGCATTGACATTTACCAATAAAGCCGCGCGAGAGATGAAAGATAGGATTGAGAAAGTGGTCGGGTCTTCTGCTAATCGGGTTTGGGCAGGGACATTTCACTCGTTGTTTGCAAGGATTCTTAGAGTAGAAGCGCATCACATTGGTTATCCAAACGATTTTACCATCTATGATACAGACGATACCAAAAGTGTGGTAAAGGAGATCATAAAATCAATGGGCCTAAACTCCAAAGAGTATTCTGTAGGCGCAATAAGATCTAGGATTAGTAGTGCAAAAAGTAACCTAATCACACCAAAAATGTATGGTTATAATGAAGAGTTACTGGCACAGGATAAGATGGCACGATTACCGATGCTCCATAAGATTTATGAAAAATATGTAGACAAGTGCAAGCAAGCAGGAGCCATGGATTTTGATGATTTACTGCTTCAGATGTTTAAACTCTTGCATAAAGTGCCTGAAATCAGAACGAAATACCAAAATCAATTTCAGTACTTGATGGTCGATGAGTTTCAGGATACCAATTACCTCCAATATGAAACCATAAAACTCATGGTAAACTATGAAGGGAGTAATCAGAATATCTGTATCGTAGGTGATGATGCGCAAAGTATTTACTCTTTTAGAGGTGCTACCATTGAAAATATATTACAGTTTTCTAGAGATTTTCCTCGTGTGCAGACTTTTAAGCTAGAACAAAATTACCGTTCTACTCCGTTTATTATCGAAGCAGCAAACAAAGTAATCAAGCACAATAAAAATCAAATTCAGAAAAAAATATGGACAGATCGTCCCGATGGAAATAAAATAAAAGTAATAAAAGCAATCACAGATACTGATGAAGGCAGAAGAGTGGCAGATACGATTATCGAACAAAAAAATAGGTATAACCTCAGTAATCAAGAATTTGCCATTTTATATAGAACAAATTCTCAATCAAGAATTTTTGAAGAGCATTTACGTAAGCAAAATTTAAAATATCGAATTTATGGCGGATTGTCTTTTTATCAAAGGAAAGAAATAAAAGACCTGATCGCTTACTTTAGATTGGTTGTAAATGCCAAGGACAATGAAGGTTTTAAACGAATAATAAATTTCCCTAAAAGAGGAATCGGAAAAACAACGGTCGATAAATTGATACAAATTGCTGATGACAATGGCGTCAGTCTATGGACTTGTATAACTTCCATAGATTTTACAGGAAGATCAAAAAAGCAACTGACCAGTTTTGTGAGCTTAATGAAAGCATTGAGACAAAAAGTACAAGAGACTAATGCTTACGAAGCAGCCTGTTTTATCGCAAAAAAATCTGGAATCCTAGATTTATATAAAAATGATCCAAGTATTGATAGTAAAAACAGACTAGATAATATCAATGCACTTTTAGATGGTATTCAAGAGTTTGTCGAAGATGACGAAATAGCAGAAGGAGAAGAATTTAGTACAGATAAAAGTCTCGCTAGATATTTACAAAATATTTCTCTAATGACAGATAGAGATACCGAAGATGGAGAAGAAGTAGATGTCATCACATTAATGTCTGTCCATGCCGCGAAAGGTCTTGAATACAAATCTGTATTCGTGGTCGGATTAGAGGAAAATTTATTTCCTTCTTATATGTCGATGAGTGATCCAGAAAAAGTAGATGAAGAACGTAGGCTTTTTTACGTAGCAATCACCAGAGCAGAAGAATACCTCACTTTGTCATTTGCCAATCAAAGGTATCAGTATGGTAATTCTAGAATGAATTCTCCAAGTAGATTTGTTGAAGAGATTCCTCATGAAAATTTTGAAGCAGTTATCACATTGACCCAAAAAGATCATCTGTCAAAACCCAAAATTCTTGGCAATTTCAAAAAAGCCATTGGTCAAGGGAAACTGTCCTACATTGATCCAAGTAATTTTAATCCTAGTCCATCTCATAAGATTAAGGAAGGCATGAAAGTAATGCACTTAAAATTTGGCAGAGGATTGGTAAAAAAGATAGATGAGAGGATGGTCGCCTCCATCTATTTTGAAGATCTCGTCGATAACGCAGAAAAGAGAATCATGTTACAATATGCAAAATTGGAAATATTAGAAGATTAATAATTGATTATTTTTATTAATAAACTTCACATTAATCGTTAATGAATCGCTAATAGGTCGAATATCTTTGACCAAATGCATATTTAAAATTAGCTTTGAATGGAATCGAAATACCATTGAAAGCAAAATCATTTTCAGCAATATATCTTTCAGCAGTTGGTACCATGTTGTTACTTGCTGTAGGTCTTTCTCGTATCGGATTCCAATATCAAGCTGGATGTGCTGATACCTTAGAAAATGCATCTGTAATATTTCGGAATATTGGGATTGTTGCACTTATCCTTTTAGGATTAAATTTCTTTAAAAATTTCAATAAAAATCTAGATAAACTTGGACTCACTTCTTGGGCATTATGCCGCTATTTATTGATTTATGCTTTTGTTCCAGAAACTGTGAATAAGTTGATGGGCATCCACTATAAGTATTCATTTTTTCTCGCGAATGAAAGAATATTAGATGTAGATCCGAGAAACTTGATTTGGCAGAGTTATGCTACTTCTGATAACTTAGAATTATTGATAGGAATAGCGCAGTTGTTGATAATACTGATGTTGATTTTCCGTAGAACATCATTGATCGGAGCATTGCTATTGTTGCCTGTTATGCTGACGAATATGTCACTGGCTGTTGCATTTAAATCCTGTAGCCTATTGTATTATGCAACATTATTTTCTTATAATATTGGGATCATATTTTATCAATTGCCGAGCATTATAAATTGGGTGCGGAGACAGTCGTTTCCTAAAGTTATAGATTTTAATAAAAAGGAATACGAACTGTTTTCTGGATCGATGAATCTGATAAAAATCATGGTTGTTATTGGTTTTATGACCATGTATTTAACTTCAGTAAATCGTTACGGAAATTTTTATGGATACTTTAAAGACCATCCTTTAGTCGGAATCTGGAAAGTAGATTCTCTATGCACACAGACATCCTCATTTCCTACATTCGAAAAATTGATTTTAGATAAAAGCATAGAAGGCGAAGTCGAAGTTGCAGATTCCACAGTAAAGTTTAGATATCTTGTCGATACCTTGTATAACCAAATTGAACTATACCATTTTCACGATTATAAGCAGTTGGATTTAAAAGGAAAGTACAAATTAATTGATTCTAACACAGTGGAGTATATCGGTCGAAACCAGAAAGATTCTTTGAGTTTTAGGATGAAAAAAATCCCGACCAGTTTAGAAAAGTTGAATACCAAGAAAGGAATTTTGTTTGACTAGTGAATGGGAAAGATTGGTTAAATATCGTTTTTGTCTGTTCAATTTTTCAGCTAATTCTATATACTTTAAATATTAATAAAGGAGTGCGCTCTGATTATCGGATTTTTTGGAGGTTTGGAACCATTTACTTATTTCTTGGATTTATGCTGACTTTATTGAATTTATATTCGGAAATTGATTTTGGAAAATGTGGCACAAAAGTTTTTAATCCTTTAATAATTTTTGCGATTATCGGTAATATATTTAATATACTCATGCTTAATATATTTCTCGTTTTTAAAAGATTAGTTCTTATTGTCGTGCGAGATGAGCAGAAAGTGGAAAAAATGGTTACCTTTGATCTGAAACCCAAGAAATAATTTTGAATTGAGCTGTTTAATATAAATTAAGAAGGGAGAATATCTTAAATGATAATCTCCCTTTTTTTATGAAAAAACTTGATCTTTTTATCTAGGAATTATGTTAATTCCAAAATTTACTTGTGTTACTTCTGGTCCTGCATCTGCCCTAAACATTGGGTTTAAGCCGTATTGTGCATATAGATTTAATGGTCCGTAACCTACACGTACTTCGAGCATTCCTACACTTTTATTTAGGTTAAAATTGTCTTTTACTTTTTGTTTTCCAAACTCCTCTGATTTGCTTTTATGGTTCGCCCCTAATAAAATATGGTGAACGTATCCAGCAGAAAGTTTTAGTGATTTACTAGATCTATTAGGCTTACTGGTAAAGTTTAACATTAATGGTAGAGAAATATATGAAGCCTGTAGACGATTTCTTTTTTGAGTTTCTTCTGTGTACTGAATTGCTTCTTCAAAAGTATCTTTGTCTTCTAATAATCTAAAATTGTCCTCAAATCCATATCTCATCCAAGTAAATCTAACGCCAGTTGCAAGATTAAATATCTGTGGTTTATTTTTTCCACATAGACCGATATGTGCATTGATGGCATGTAATCCGATGTTGAGCGATTTTCCATATCTCTGATCTAGATAGTTAAGTTCATCTGGCATATTTAGACTGCCATCATATGCGAATGTGCTTACTCCAAGATCTAGCATTCCAACTCTGACAGAGTTTCTACTTTTTTTACTTTCATCTTTAGAATCATCATCGTTATCAACATAAGTCTCGTCATCACTGCCAAAAGTGATAGAGAAAGATTTCTTCTTTTTTATTTCAGTGGTGTCGCTCTTTACTTCAAGGCTATCGGTTTGCGCGTAAGCGCTAAATTGGATTAAACTAAAAAGTACTACGGTTAAAATTTGTAATTTTTTCATGGTAATTTATTTTGTAAATGCTCTGGGAGCAATGGTTTTTAATATGTTTCTGTTTTCTGGCTTTGAACTAACTGCAACTGCATCTTTAAGATTTAAATCTTCATAAGCAGCTGGTTTTATCAAATCCCAAAATGGATTTTTATTTTCTGTTATTGGTCGATTAACTTTTTGAAAATCTATGTCAATAGTAGCAATTGCTCTATTTTCTATTTCAAATTTTTGATCTATTACATTCAATCTTGATATTGTATTGATTGGTATTAGATCAGTATTGTTATTGGTTTCTATTTGGATAGATTTACTAGGATTTACTTCTGTATTTGCTACCAATACCTGATTGGTTTCTTCAATTGTATTTGCTAAACTTACGGCATTATGTTTAATCGGTAATTCTGTTTCTAGTATAGATTTAGGTTCAACATTTTGAGCCATAAATCCAGCATTGAAGTCAGAATCATGCTTTCTTACTTTTTTACTTTCAGTTTCTTTTTTAGAGACCAACTCT
This sequence comes from Saprospiraceae bacterium, assembly GCA_020630525.1. GTDB lineage: Bacteria > Bacteroidota > Bacteroidia > Chitinophagales > Saprospiraceae > JAHDBF01. The sequence continues at coordinate 12,724 of JAHDBF010000024.1, read as the reverse complement.
AATTTAGAATTTTTGTCATCCAAGTTTTTTGAATTAGAATTAGTGTCTATTTCATCTGTTTTCTGTTCGAATAATTTTTCTACATTTTCATACTTAGTAGTGTTATTATTTTCTTCAGTAGTAATGTGATTTAGCTTACTTGTTGCTTCGGTTTTTGTATTAAAAAAGAATATTCCAAAAGTTATTAAAAACAAAGCCGCAATACTTAAAATAATCCATGGATTAAAAGCTTTTCTTTTTCTAAGACTTGCTTTGTTTTCGTAAACAATGTTTTCTTCTATTGGTAATATTGGCGCAGCCAAGTATTCATTAATCTCTTTTTGTACTTCAGGATGTGCTAGTAGGAATTTGTCGAAAGCAATTTTTTGCTTCGGTTCTAATTCGCCTTCGATATAATCGATGACAAAATTTTCGTAGTTTAATTTAGTTACTTTCATTTATATTCCTTTTTAGCATCTAAGTCTGTGTTGGTAATTATTTGTTGCATTTTTTTTCTTGCTCTGAATAGATTTACCTTTACAAGACTGAGACTGATTTGAAGTATTTCTGCTATTTCATCGTATTTGTATCCTTCCCAATCTCTCAATAAAATGATGTTTTTTTGTTTTTCATCCAATTGAGCAAAAGCATATTCAATTAAGTTTTTGTCTTCTCCAAAAACAGTATTGGCACTTGCTTTTTCTGGGAGTGTTTCCATCAGCGAAATTCTCTTATTCTTTCGCTTGTCGTCAATCATTTTGTTGAATAAAACTTTAAATAAAAATGGTTTCGCGAAATCCGTTTCTACTTTTTCTCTATTCGTCCATAAGCGGATAAAACTTTCTTGCACCAGATCCTTGGCTGACTCTGTATCACGCGTAAGCTTAAGCGCGTATCTAAAAAGTCCGTCTGAGACTTGGTTGACAATATGGTTGTAATCTGCTGTATTCAAAATACTAAAGTTAATCTTCGTACTGCTACTACGGATGGGAATAGCGTTTGTTACAAAGAAATAATATTTTTTTTGAAAATTATACTAATTAACTGAAAATCAGATGTTTAGCCAGTAAGTTAATTTTAAAACTAATGCTCGATTTCGTTTTTCTAACTGACTAATGCTGTCTACGAGGTAATTATCAGTATATACGATAAATAGGTCAGAGGCTGGACTGTAACGCCATTGGAATCGGGCATTTATATTCAGATTTTCTGATTGATTGTTGTATTGGATAAATGTTCTGAAGAATATTTCTTTACTAAATGACAAATCAAATTGTGGTCCTATTAACCATAAATCGACAGGAACAAATGGTGCATCCAATTCTATTTTATTATAATTGACATTAATGCCGACTGTTCCATACGCTTTGATTCTATAGTCTAATCTCACAGAAGAGCCATATCTGAATCCGTTAAAAAATTGACCAAATTGTGGATTGATTCTATATGTCAATTTTGATCTATTGTTAGAATTGTAACTTGCATCAAATGCTATGTATTGATGTGATGTCCCTGCGGATAGAAATACATCATCTTCTTGTACTCTCGTTGGATCAAAATCATTAAGTAAGAAAATATCAAAGTAACGGAGATTAATATTAAACCTGCCGTTGTCCTGAAAACTTCCACTCATAAACAGACGATAGGTATTGTCTACATTTTTAAATGAAGTGACAATACTACTTTCGTCATTCCCTAGTTTATAAAAGCTATTCATCGATACGCCGATTTCGTATCTAGATATTTTTTTGTTTTCCGGATATAGTCTGTAGACAAATAATGGATTGATCCGAAGAATGTCTTTCCGAGGAATGAAACCTAGTTCAGCATCAAATCCATTTCCTATCAAGTTATGTTCCCATTCAACACCGATTGCTCTTGAGTTGTAATTGAATTGTGCTAAGTGTGCATAATTATTTGATTTTTCACTTTCAGATAGTGCATGGAGATAAGATATTTTTCCATTGAATAATTCACTCTTTGAGGCAAACCTGTATTCTGTACCAATTAATCGATTATAACTATCATAACTACCAGCAAATGATTCGCTATTAAATGCTTGCTTGTTTAATCCTAAGAATGCCACACTTGATTTTTGACTAACTTTTTGTTCAAGTGATACAACACTGTAATTAAAACTAGGCAAATCATTTTTATCATCAGAAGCAGTTTGCATATTTAGTATTCCGATCCTAAGATTATCGTTTATTTTTCCAGTTAATCTAGCACCATAGAATACTTGATTTTGGATGTTTAATCCAGAAGCCGTATCTAACGCAATACCAATACGTCGACTAAAAAATGGATTCATTTGACTACTACCAAAACCTCCAAATAAGTCTGCGTTCTCTTGGAAGAATTGCCTGCGTTCAGGAAAGAAAATTTCAAATCTATCCAAGTTGGTCACCTGCTGATCTACTTCTACTTGGGAAAAATCTGGATTGACCGTAAGGTCTAAATTTAATCCAGAGGTAATGCCTACTTTCACATCACCGCCGACCCCAAAACTAGATTGTGTTTTACTTTCAAGTACATCTTCAAAATCTCGATTTACATTTGCAGATACATAAGGGATGACAGAAATATTGGTTCCTTGTTTTTCTAGTGGTTTTTCCCATACCATTTTTCCCATGTAATTCATATTCATCAAAACATAGTTTCGAGGAATGTTTACATAGCTGGTTATTTCTGCATTTTGTAAATCTTGGCGATAGCAATTAAATCTCCAGTAAGCATTATTTTCGTTAAACCTGATGGCTTTAAAAGGAATGGCAACTTCTCCAATCCATTTGTTTTCATCTTCATAAATCTGTGCATCTCCATACCATTTATTATCCCAACTTGGATCAAAGTTTCTTCTGTTTCTTCCTCCTCCTGAGATCAAAGCTTCTCGTCTTGCACCGATTGCATTAATGCCAAAAAGGAACGCATTTGTATTGTCATTAAAAGTGTCAAAGATGAGACTTACATTATCGTTTTGTCCAAAGCCATAATCTCTTTTCATTGATCGCACTACAAAATCATTGTCACTACTATAACACACTGCCGCAACATATAAAAATTCATCGTCATAGCACATGTATATTTCTGTTTGACCATCTGCACTTGTGGTATCAGATGGAAAATATTGTGCAAAGTTGGTTGCAGATTGCAATCGCTGCCAAATTGGTTCTTCCAAAGAGCCATCCAAGGTGATGTCCTCAGTAATATAATTTATGTGGATGTCTGGTATGTTTTCCTCGATCTTATTTACTTGAGCAAGACTCAAATTTGCCAAAAAAAATATAGTACCTAATAATGTCAATGTTCTCATCACTCCAAAAATAACATATTCGTATTATTTTAATACAATCATTAACAAGTTGTTATCAAGTTTGGAAGGATAATGAATCAATGAGCGTGGAAATTGGTGACATCATTATTCTACAGGAATAGTTTTATCGTTATGTTTAATCGAAATATTGATTCTGTTAAAACAAGTTTTTATCTTTTTATAAATTTTTTGGTGTAGGTATGATCTTTATTTCTATAGTTTAGAAAATATATTCCAGGTGCGAAATCACTTACATCAATTCTTTTATTATTTCTAATATGCTCAGGATCTATGGAACAAATGATTTGTCCAGCAGTATTAAAAATAGTTACTGATTCAATATAAAATGTATCATCAAGAATGAGGTTAATAAATTCCGTTGTAGGATTTGGATAAATGTCGAAAGTGAAATTTTGATTTTTTTTATCGCATGGTGCAATATTGAGTTCGTCAAAATTTGTGATTAATTCCTCAATTGCTTCACAAGGTCTTTCATATAAAAATGTGCTTATATTATCTGTAATTACTTTATCCCATTTTTCTTTTGTTTCTGGATAATTCCATCGATTGATATGGTCTTGAATGTGCAAATCATAAGTAGATTTTATTTCATCTAATATTGTCAGCATATTGAACGACGAAAATTCATTTTCAATTAAGTATAAATAACGATTTACAAAATTTTCCTTAAAAGATTTGTTTTCAAGTAGTGATCTAAATATTAACGGAGTTCTATTGTCGGCTTCTGAATCAATAATCTTTTTTAGCATGTCATCTTGGCGATTGGGAATAGCAGCATCAAGGTCAAAAAATATCCATCTCCATTTTCCATCTTCTTTTAGAGGTCTCCAAAATTCATTATTGTTTGCAGGCCAATCTTGGTTTTTAAAATATATCTGCGCTATCATATAATCTATGAAATTATCAATGTCCATTTGTTGAGATATATAATTATAATTTGCTTCCTCAGAAAGGTCATTGTTTTCGATATAGTCAATCATATTATAAAAGTGTTGATTGTACCAATCCCATATTTCTATTTCATCTGATTCTAAGTTGAATTTTTCAGCAAGATGTATTTCATTTATTCGATCACGTATGGTGTATATGCCCCAATATTCTCCATTCAAATACAGAATTGCAGGTTGTGAATCCATACTTTCAAAATTGAGCGATTTACATATCTTTTGGATCAGTTCATCTTTAATCATGGTATCTCCAAACCATGAGCCAAGAGATGTTCGCAATATGAAAGAATCGTAATTTGATTTTTCTTTATCACCAATAAACGGATAGGAAAAACTATGATTACCGTATTTTCCTCGTGCTATTAATCTAAGAGACTTTTGCGCAGATTGCCTTGTTTTTGCACCATGAATTCTTACGCCAATATTTTGGTTTAATACAACTTCATCGTTGACAAACATTATTAGATTAGCAGGTTTTTCCCAGTCCCAACCTTTTTGGAAAAAGTTGCCTGTCCACTCTGGATCATCATCAGAAAAATGTATACCCGGGATATATATGCCAGTATCAAAATCATACAAGTCGAGACTGTCTACAGTTATAGATATTATGGGAATTTCATGCCAGTCGCTAAATTGATGACCTACTAAATATTGTTTGGTAAAAATTTTGCTTGTGGGAATTCCATTCTCAAAAGTTCTGCATCTGATAGTATGTAATTGGGGTTTAGAATTAAATGGGATAGACCAGGCTTTATAAGATAATTCTTCTTGTAATGTTGTACTTGGAATGAGTGAATAAATTAATGGAGAATCATCTTGATTATCACAAATGATATCAGTGGTAAATTTAAAAGAATTTGTCGTTGGTTCATTTCCATTTAATGTGTAATAAATTTCTCCATTGGTATTGTTAGATAGGTTTAAATCTATTCTTGAAGGATAGCTACCTTCTTTATGAGAGAAAACAATTTCATCTGTAAAATAAATATTTTCATTTCCAGGAGTAGGAACGCTCAAGGAAATTATTTCATCATTATAAATTCCAATACTCAAGTCAGTTTCGGAAAAAAGATTCGGGTATTCTTGTAAAATATTTTCATTCTCATCAGAAAGAAAAATAGATTCTCCATCTGCAGAAATTTTAAAATTACAATGGTACTCATTTTTTAAATTTTGGTTTATTCCAGAAGCTAAAATGACAAAATAGGATTGTGCTGACAAAGAAATATTAGGTAATTGCCACTTTAATAAGTCATCCTTGTCATCTGATAAAAAATAGTCATTTAACGATATGGAATTTTCACTATTGTTAAATAACTCTATCCAGTCTGGAGTATCACCAGTAGCATCTTTTAAAGTTGATTTGTTGTCAGCTTGGATCTCATTAATAATCAGTTGTGAATAACAGTTAGCAGATATTGCTAATAGAATAAGAATTAGGAATTGATTTATAGGTTTCAAAATTGATCTTGGTTTTGATGATTACACAATCTTCAATAGTAACTCAAAAAACCAATTTTTATTATTAGTAAAAATGCATTAATAAAAGCATAGTCTCCCTCACTACATTTTATCTAAAGATCATTTTGCAAACTTCCAAACTTTTTAATTCTTTAAATCCGTGGACGTGGAGTTGATAGTATTTAATTATTGCATCAAGTAATTCTGATTTGTGATTTAGGTTGATATTTTGATCAGAAATGGTTGAAGTTAATAGCGTTTTCCAATCCGCAGTTAATGCTGGATGTAAGGTATATTTCCCAATAGCATTTTTATACACAAAACAACTTTGAGCTAGATCAAATATATCATCTTTGGATACACTGGAAAGATTTGGGTAAAATCCAATGTATTTAGTTAATTCTAATGAAAACCATAAATGATAAATATGTGATAAATCCTTCGTTTCATCGAGTATTTTAAAAGAATCGTAAATGAACGTATACAGAGGTGTGTTATTTTCAGTTTCCTTAATAGAGTTTCTACATAAGTCGATCATAAACATACCCATGGTAGAACGTTTGACATCCTTAATGATGTTTTGATACATATGGTTATAACCTGCTTCTTTTATTCGATACAATTTGCTTTTTGCACTATTATAGGCGACAAAATTTATCAAATTCATAGGGCGATATAGTAGTCCTAATTTTGAGTTTTTCTTTCGCACTCCAGAAACGATAAAACTATGCAAGCCGATCTCCTGAGTATAAATGTCTAATACAAGTGATGTTTCAGAATAGGGAATAGCTTTGAATATTATGCCGTTGTATTTTTCTAACATTGATTAAAATTCCCAGCCTTTTATTGGTGTTTGTTTATATTGTTTTTTTGTTTCAACCCGAGCTTTTTGCCTTTCCCATATTAGCTCCGTTATAGAGTCTGCAATCGGTTGTGTATTAGAAAAATGCAAGATTCTTTTTAAGTCAACTTCTAGTACATCTAGTCTATAAAGATAGCTCATCAGAAGGTCAGGATTTTTGTCTAACATTTCCGTAACTCTTTTATGGATTGCGCCTAAGATTTCTTGTTCAGAATCATCACCAGTAATTTTCTTTACTGCCGAATCCAATGATATTAATCGTTCGTCCAACATCATTTTTATGATTTTATCATTTCTAATATCTCTTCGATGATCCTTCTTTCATTACTTAATCTTGGTACTTTTGATTGTCCACCATATCTATTATTTTTTCTTTGCCATTTTTCAATTGTACCTAAAGGGATAATATTGATTTTTGGTAAAGATATGATGTGGTTTCCAGATCTTTTTGCTTCGTAATCTGAATTTATTTTTTGCAAATGATTATCTAATAAAACGCCAAAAGATGCTTCATCACAATTACCTTTTTTTAATTCGATCAACCATTCGTGCTTGCCATTATTTTTATTTTTCATAAAAATTGGTGCGACAGTATAATCTCCAATTTCCACAGCCAATTCTTGACAAGTATTTTTTAAAGCAGTCTCTACATTATGAATCATCAACTCTTCTCCAAACACATTAATAAACTGCTTTGTTCTTCCAGCTATTTTTATTCGGTAAGGTTTTATACTTACAAATCTGACAATATCGCCGATTCGATATCTGTAAAGTCCTGCTTGAGTGGTGATTACGATTTCGTAAAGGTCACCTTTTTTTACCTCTTTTAGTGAAACAACATTTGGATGAGTTTTATCACTTTCATTTAAAGGAATAAATTCATAATAATTGCAATTGTCTAGCATCAATAGCATTCCATCTTTTGTTGGATCATCCTGAAAAGCAAAAAATCCTTCAGAAGCATTATACGTTTCTAAATAACAAAAATCTTTTTTTGGAAATAATTTTTCAAATTGAGACCGGTAAGGCTCGAAACCTATTCCTCCATGTAGAAAAATGGAAGCATCTGGCCAAATATCTAGCATGTTATCTGCTTGCTTGGCTTCTATCATTTTATTAAATAACACCAATATCCATGTTGGGACTCCAGCAAACAAAACTACATTTTCTTTGGTGCACTTTTCAACCATCAATTCTAGTTTTTTGTCCCAATCATGCATCAATGCGGTATTAAAGTCTGGAGTGTAACACCACTTGGCAAAGAATGGCATATTCTCAAGCATAATCGCGGATACATCACCAATCTGAGTTCTTGGATTTTTATCAAATGGAGCCAAAGTACCTCCCATTATAAGGTTCTTGTTTGAGAATATCTTGTAGTTTGGATTATGGTTATACATGACTGACACTACATCCCAATTTGTAGCCGTATAACATTTTTTCATGTAATTTTTAGTCACTGGGATGTATTTGCTTTTTGCGTTTGATGTGCCAGAGGATTTAGAAAACCAAGTTACTTTATTAGGAACTAAAACATTGGCTTCACCAAGCATCATTGCTTCGATTTTATTAGAAATATCCTCATAGTGGACAAGCGGAATTTTCTTAGTAAAATCTTGATAATTGGAATTTTGATTGATAGAAAAATCAGAAAGATATTTAGTTTTATAATTGGCAGTTATGATTTTTATTAAGGTGTTTTCGTGAATATCAATAGGTGTATTCCTTTGCGATTGCAATCTCTTATATCGCGTATTTGCGAATCGTTTTACAAACTCATTTACTAAGAAATTCATGATTCAATCCACTTTAACAAAATTGTTTAAAGATATATGATTATACGATTCAGTTCGTTATTAATAATGAATTCTGTTAAAATTGACCTTAGATATGTTTGATAATTGTTATTTATTATTCATTTTAGGTCAGACAATTATAATAAATACTGGATTTAAGGTTAAAATTCAATAATTTTGTCATACCATTTAAAATTTATGGCTTTCTATAGCTTTAAATATGGTAAAATCCTTCCTGACGCGATATTCATTAATATTTTAGTATTAAGCTAAATGGCAAAGAAATCATCTTTTTTTAGTAGTGTTATTAAACTTCTATGGCTTGCATTTTTCGCAGGAATATTAGTTATCGCCGCGATTTTGGTTTTTATTTCTAAAACGCAAATTCCAGATACTGCTGAGTTGGAAAATCCAGACTACGACTACGCATCTATCATTTATAGCGATGAGTATGAGGAAGTAGGTCGGTATTATAGAGTAAATAGAGAGTGGGTGACATTCGAAGATTTAAACCCACATATTGTAGAAGCCTTAGTTGCCACAGAGGACGAGCGATTTTATAAGCACAGTGGTATTGATCTTAAAGGATTGACAAGAGCTATCGTTTTCCTTGGAGGTAAAGGTGGTGCCAGTACCATCACCCAACAGTTGGCTAAACAGTTTTTTACTAAGTATTCCAGAAATTTCCCGAAACGTGTTTTACAAAAGTTGAAAGAATGGGTAATCGCAGTAGAATTTGAAAAAAGATACACCAAAGAAGAAATCATTGCCATGTATATGAATAAGTTTGAATTCATAAATGGTGCCTATGGAATCGAAGCAGCAGCAAAAACTTACTTCAATAAAAAACAAGAAAAGCTTAGCATTGACGAAGCCGCAATCTTAGTGGGAATGTTGAAAAATCCTTCTCGATACAATCCAAACTCGGCAATGGAAAGAGCACTGAATCGAAGAAATGTAGTCATGAATCAGATGGTAAAAAACAATTATTTGAGCCAAAGTAAATATGACGAATTAAAAAAACTTCCTATCGATAATTCTAAATTTAAAAGAGATGTGCATTATGAAGGACCTGCACCATACTTTAGGTCTACACTGACATCTCATCTAAAAAATTTGCTGGATCAAGACCAATACAGAAAATCAGATGGGACTAAATACAACATCTACCGCGACGGATTAAAAATTTATACTACCCTAAATCTCAAAATGCAAGCACATGCAGAAGCTGCTATGGTAGATCACATGAAAACAATTCAAAACAGATACTTTGATGTTTGGGAAGGTGATAATCCCTGGACCTACGACGCAACAGAATATCAGAAAAAAATAAGATCAGAATCACTAGACAAAATGGTGAGAGAATCAGAAAGATTTAAAAAGTTGAGAACAAAATTCTTAAGTGAACCAACTAAAAATATTGTTGCAGCATTCCCAAAAGCTAGGCTTAGAGATATTGATATCATTAGATTATTGAATATTAAGAAAGATAAGAAGGAGATAAATAAGCTACAACGAAATAAAATAATTTCTAAAACACAAGCCAAAACTTACGAGGATATTTTAGCATCAGACCTATTTACTCCACTAATGAATCAATGGAATAAATTAAACAAAGAAGCAAAGAAGGTATTTAATAGAAAGGTCGAAATGGAGATATTTGACTATAGTGATTCGGGTATAAAAAAAGTTACTAAAACTCCTCTAGACTCAATTAAATATCATGCTATGCAAATGCAGCTAGGCAGCGTATCTATGGACCCCAAAACTGGACATGTAAAAACATGGGTAGGAGGAATAGGGAATAAGTTTTTTCAAAACGATCACGTCACATCTAACCGTCAAGTCGGATCTACATTCAAGCCATTTATTTACACAACTGCAATTTTCCAACAAGCTATTTCTCCTTGCCAGAAAGTACAAGATATTCAATACACTATTCCTGCAAGGGACAAAAATTTTGGCTTAATGGAAAGCTGGTCACCAAGTAACTCAAGAGGCACATTCTCCAAAAAAGAAACAACACTAAAAGAAGGATTAAAACAGTCCTTGAATTCTGTTTCGATTTGGTTGATGAAGCAATTGGGAAATACAGAAGTGGTAAAAGATTTTACAAGTTCTCTTGGAATTCCTAATAGTAAAGTTCCCAATGCACCATCTATTTGTCTTGGAAGTGCAGACTTAAATGTATTAGAAATGACAGGCGCATATTGCACATTCGCCAATGATGGTGTGTTCAATAAACCGGTGTTTATTACTAAAATTGAAGATTCCAAAGGAAGAAATATCTATACCGCTGTTCCTGAAAAAAGAAGAGCTTTGCCTTCTGGATATAACTATGTGATGGTCGATATGCTAAAATATGCTGCATCAGCAGTGCATTATCAACTAGATACAGAATTTGGTGGAAAAACTGGTACTACCAACGATTATGTAGATGGTTGGTTTATGGGAATAACGCCTAATTTAGTAACTGGAACTTGGGTAGGAGGAGAATTTCCTTGGATCAGATTTAAAACCATCGAAAATGGTCAAGGTGGAAGAATGGCAAGACCATATTTCCTAAAATACATGGAAAAGATAGAAAATGACAACAGCCTAAATTGGGATAAAGACGCCACTTTTAATGTCCCAGAAAACATTGGAATAGAAATCGATTGTTCTAAGTATCAAAATCTTTCTGCTTCTTCTGAATCTTCTGACTCGATGAAAATGGAGAAAATTATTATCCCCGACGAATTAGAAGAGGAATTTGAAGAAGAATTTTAGGTATTTGAGCATTAATTTTTAGTATTCATTTCAATAAAGAAGGGTTTTAAAGCTTGATTTAGTAGTTTTGGCATGTACTAAAACTGTAAGACCTGAGTTTTTTAGATAAAAATATTCCTGCCTTAAAATGGGTGCTTTATTTCCTATGGTTTATAGCCATAATTGGATTCGTATTGGTTATTAGAACTTTTTTTATAGTCTCTAATGGCGATATGCCCACATTCGAAGAATTAGAAAATCCCAAGTATGACCTTGCCAGTATAGTTTATGATGCAAAAGGTCGACCTTTCGGAAAATATTATGTCGAGAATCGAGAACAGATAACCAAAGATGAGTTGTCTCCATACGTGCACGATGCATTAATTTCTACCGAAGATGCTAGATTCTATGGTCATTCAGGCATTGATTTCCAAGCACTAATGCGTGTGGCATTTAAAACGATTTTGTTTAGCAATGAAAGCTCTGGTGGAGGAAGTACAATCTCGCAGCAACTGGCAAAACTACTTTTTAAACGGCCTAGTACGCGAGGAATGAGCACTGCCGAAAAGATTGTGACAATGATCCAAGTCAAGCTTAAAGAATGGATCATCGCAGCCAAACTAGAAAAGCAATATACTAAAGACGAAATCATGACCATGTATCTCAATAAATTTGAGTTTATCAATGGTGCACATGGTGTTCAAGCAGCTTCTCAAACATACTTCGGCAAAAGCCAGTCAGAATTAGAACCACAAGAAGCAGCGGTATTAGTTGGTATGCTCAAAAATCCTAGTTTATTTAACCCCATAAGATTTCCAGACAAAGCTAAAGCAAGACGAAATGTCGTGCTTTCACAAATGAAAAATTATAACGTTTTGGAAAGTGAAGCTTATGATACATTAGTTCAGAAAGAAATGGATATGTCTAACTTCCAACGAGAAGCACATGACATCGGTCCTGCACCTTATTTTAGATCTGAATTGACGAAGTGGTTAAATAAACTACTCAAAGAAGAAAACATCAAAAAACCTGATGGTTCTGCTTACAATATATACACAGATGGATTAAAAATTCAGACAACGATTGATCTAGATTATCAGCGTCTAGCAGAAGAATCTGTCAAAGAACATATGGCAGAATTGCAGAAAAAATACTTTAGGGTATGGAAAGGAATGAATCCATGGAGCCATGATGCAGATGAAATGCAAAAAAAGATTCGTTATGATGTCTTAAATAAAAGAGCCAAAGAATCTGAAAGATATTTAGCATTACACAATAGATTTTTGTCTGAAATAAAAACAACGCTTCAAGAAAAGTATAACAACATTCCGCTCAATGAAAATGCCATCAAAGCATTGATCAATATTGAAAATAAAAAATCAAACTTTAATGATGAGTCTAAATACCTTAAAGGAAGGTTTTATGATGAATATAAACGTCTATTAAAGGATGAAAAATGGAATGTGCTCAAAGAAAAGTACAATGCATTACAAGAGGAATTTGATAAAGAATTTAAGACTAAAATCCCTTTAAATGTTTTCGACTATAAAGAAGGTGAAGTCCAAAAAGAAATGTCTCCTTTGGACTCTGTAAAGTT
>JAHDBF010000190.1 GCA_020630525.1 Saprospiraceae bacterium | reverse complement strand
GGTGAAACGATGATTGATAAGGGTATGCGAAAGTGTTTAGGGAAATTGGAGGCTTTGATCTACATATGAATGTTCGACAATTTATCAATTGATAATATTTGATTTTCTATCATTTTGAGCTGAACAGATTCTTTATTTGCTATTATTTATCAGTCAATATTTTATCAGCAGCATAGTATCCAGATAGAATAGCTCCAGGCACGCCCATTTGTTTATAGGTATCATATATTTCCCCAGCAAAATATACTTTTTTATGCAAAGGCTTATTCAGTTCTTTTAAGTGGGATTTTTTTTCTTGAAAGGCTTGCACCCAAGTACCTTGCGTGAATTCATGTTGTCCCCAGTTTTCTAAAATATAATTTCCAGTATAGCTAGAGGAAGCTTTTCCATCAAACATTTGATCTAATTCTTCCAATAAACTATCGATAATTTCCTGTTCGGATTTTAGTTTGATATAATTTTGGATTTCTTCTCCTACCCACAGGAATCCTAATATATTGTCTTGAGAATTTTTCTTAAATGCAATATCATAGTACACTTTTTCTCCAGAATCCACGGTACATCCTATTGCATCAGGATAGAATTTTTGTGAGAATTTCATCGCCACTTTAATTCCAGGAAGAAAGGTTATAGACGCTATCGCCTGCTTTTTTTCCTTATTCATTTCGGGTATGAAAGTGATCATATTGGATTTTAGTATTCCGATGGAAACTGTGACCAATACTCTATCTGCTTGATGAGTCTTACCGTTTTCAGTTTTAACAATAACTTTATTTCCAGAATAATTGATTCCAGTTACTATAGAGTTGTAATTGATTTTATGTTTTACTTCCTCAGCAATATTCTCATTTACAAAATCGTACCATGTAGCACTTTTAAATTTTGATTCAGGTAAAAAATTGTATCTAAAGTTGTCTTGCCATTTAGGATTTGTGATATAATTTTTTCCATCCCAAGTTGCCGTATTTTCTAATTTGTATGGAATGAGAGATTCATCAATTTCATTACCATTTTTTCCTTTCAGTTTGTTTAATACAAGAGGTGAACTGTGGAGCCATTCTGCACCAATATCAATTGGAAAATCTGCCAAAGTGGTATCTTTTTTCAGTCTACCACCATATCTATTTGTGGCTTCTAAAATGATATAGTCAATATTGTTTTGTTCCAATACTTTTGCTGCTGCTAAGCCAGAAGCACCTGCCCCAACTATAATTACTTTGCCATCATAATCATATGATTTGTGTAATGCGGTTTTTTCTGGTAATTTGTTTTCAGCACGAGCTGCCCATTGAAAACATCCAAAAAAACAGCAGCTTACAGAAGCAATAATTAGGATTAAAAATATATTTTGGAAATTCATAGATTTTTAATTGTTGTTTCTGTTTTTAAAAGCCTTAGATAATAACACGTTCTGCTATGTAATTTTTGCAATATAATTATAGCATTAAAATTACTGCCGCAACAAATAATCAATGCCCATATCATAACCTTGTAAACCTTTACCTACTATATGATGAATGCATACATCAGTAAGAAAAGAATGATGTCTGATTTTTTCTCTTGCATAAATATCTGAGATATGCACTTCTACGACTGGACTTGTGATGGCTTTTATTGCATCTGCGATAGCTAGTGACGTATGTGTGTATGCGCCAGCATTTAAAACTATGCCTGCCCAACTAAAACCTACTTTATGCAGACGATCTATGATATCTCCTTCGTGATTACTTTGATAATAAGCAAGTGCAATATCGCTATATTTCTTTTCTAGATTAGCAAAGTAACTTTCAAAGGATTCAGAACCGTATATTTCTGGTTCGCGTCTACCTAAGAGATTTAGATTGGGTCCATTTAGGATTAGTATGTTTTTCACCTTTTGCTTAATTGGCTCTTTCTGAGATGTATTTTATTCTGATCATTTTTATCTCATCCATCGTAATGTCATCTTCTTCTAGTTCGGCAAATGCTTCTTCTTCGGAGTCCGTTTCTGATTCATCAAAATATTCGAACACTTCATCCATTACATCTTCATCTATGTTCTCTTCTAAGTAATAATCGATGTTTAATTTTGTCCCAGAAGATACGATCATATACATTTCATCCAACAATCCATTTAAGTCCATACCTAAGTTAGATGCCATATTATCAAGAGCCATTTTACGGTCGATGGCTTGAATGATTCCTACTTTTGCCTTAGACTTATCTGCTACTTGTTTTACAACAAAATCATCAGGTCTATCAATACCATTTTGTTCTACATAATCTGAGATAACTTCTAGAAATGGAGTTCCATAACGTTTGGCTTTTCCTTGGCTTACTCCAGATATTTTCAACATATCTGCCATTGTTACAGGATACCATGTAGCCATATCTTGTAAAGCTGGTTCTGAAAAAACCACCCATGGTTGCACTCCTTGTCGTTTTGCTTCCGTCCTTCTTAAGTCTTTTAGTATATCCAATAAAGTATTGTCCAATGCAGCACCAGTTCCTGATTCGACAACAATACTTTCATCGCTATCTTTGGAGTAATCCCTGTTCATCGGGATACTTATATCTGTTGGATTTTTGATAAATTCTCTTCCAGCTTTAGTAAATTTTAATAGCCCATATTGTTCTATTTCTTTATATACCAGATTATTCAAAATAGCATGACGTAAAATAGAGTGCCAAAACAATAAACCTTTTTCTTTTCCGAGTGCAAACTCTGGCTTCTTTTGGAAATCAAACTCTTTTACTTCTTTGGATTTTACACCTGCGATAAAGTCTGCCACCACTTTAACGCCATAATTTTGTTTAAGCACCTCTAATGCTTCTAGTGCCATTTTCATTTCGTTTTTGACACTAATTTTCTCTCTTGGGTCTTTGCAATTATCGCAAAGTTTGTTGCATTTTTTTGTATCGAATTGTTCTCCAAAATAATGTAATAAGAACTGTCGTCTACATGCGCTTGTTTCTGAGTAAGCTATAATTTCATCCATCAATTGCATACCTAGCTCTTTCTCAGCAACAGGCTTGTCTTTTAAGAATTTTTCGAGCTTTGCAATATCTTTATAAGAGTAAAACGCGAGGCAATCTCCTTTAAGTCCATCTCTTCCTGCACGACCAGTTTCTTGATAGTAATTTTCTATACTTTTTGGGATGTCGTAATGAATGACAAAACGCACATCAGGTTTATCAATGCCCATTCCGAAAGCGATCGTAGCTACTATGACATCTACATTTTCCATTAAGAAATCATCTTGAACTTTGGTTCGAGATTTTCCTTCCATTCCTGCATGATATGGTGAAGCATTTATGCCATTAACTCTAAGTACTTCTGCTATTTCTTCTGTAGATTTTCTAGATTGGACATAGACTATTCCAGATTCTCCATTCCGTTTTTTGATGTATTGAACAATCTGTTTGAACGTTTCTTTTTTATCTGCTTTTGGTCTTATTTCATAAAATAGATTGTCCCTATTAAACGAAGTAATGAAAACATTACCCTCTTTCATTCCTAAATTCTTTCTGATATCAGATTGCACTTTCGGGGTAGCGGTTGCAGTCAATGCAATAATGGGTATATCATCAGAAATTGAATCAATCATTTCTTTGATTCTTCTGTATTCTGGTCTAAAGTCGTGTCCCCATTCGGAGATACAATGCGCTTCATCGACTGCTACAAAAGAAACTTTATTTTCTTTAAGGAATTTAATGTTTTCTTCTTTGGTCAAAGTTTCTGGGGCGATAAAAAGCATTTTAGTATGACCAGCGACTATGTCTGATTTTACTTGATTCATCTGAGTTTTATTCAACGATGAATTGAGAAAATGTGCTACATTATTATTATCACTATGTCCTCTGATTGAGTCTACTTGATTTTTCATTAAAGCAATCAAAGGAGAAATGATGAGCGCAGTACCTGGTAACATGAGCGCTGGGAGTTGGTAGCAAAGTGACTTACCACCACCAGTAGGCATGATTACAAAAGTGTTGTTTTTTTGTAGAATGCTCTCAATGATTTCTTTTTGTTTCAGCTTAAATTCTGAAAAACCAAAATATTTGGACAAGGCTGTTGTTACGTCCATTGTTTCTATATCTAAGATTTGTGTGTCCATTTATCTACTTAATTCTAATACTTCTTTCTAAATATAATAATTTTACTCCAATTAAAATGCACAAGTACCCAATATTATCTACTTTGCGTCCTTTATACAAGAGAAAATCTGGAGGAATTTAATTTTCAATTATTCAGGATGAATAACAACATTAATTTACAAAAAATTGCTCGTAAAGTACTAGAAACAGAAATCAATTCTCTACAACTTTTAGAAAGTAGCATTACAGAAGATTTCATTAGTACAATCCACCAATTATTTAGATGTAAAGGAAGGATAATAGTCACAGGAATTGGGAAAAGTGCGTTAGTAGGCAGTAAAATAGCGGCAACTTTTAATAGTATTGGCTGTTCTTCGACATTTATGCATGCTACAGATGCGATTCATGGTGATATTGGAATGATTTTACCTAATGATATCGTTTTATTGATTTCTAAAAGTGGCGAAACTCCCGAAGTTAAAGTATTACTGCCTTTACTAAAGGATTTGAAGGTTTTTACGATCGGAATGACTGCATATAAGCAATCGACTTTAGCCAAAAATACGGATGCTATTTTTCATACGCCTATAAATAAAGAAGCTGATCCTTTTAATAAGATTCCGACCAGTTCTATAGTAAATCAGATTGCAATGGGTGATATTATTGCTATGCTTCTTTTGGAACTTCAAGGATTTACAGAGCGAGATTTTGCCAAGAATCATCCTGGTGGTATGATCGGGAAACAATTGTATCTCAAAGTTGGAGATTTATCAAGTGGACATGATTCTCCAAGTATTGATCGAGGCGACACAATGGCTAATGCTGTTCTTGAGATTAGTTCTAAAAGATTGGGTGCAGTTGCTGTATTATCAGGCCAAAAATTGATTGGTATTATTACTGATGGTGATCTGAGAAGGGCAGTAATTAATGCAAAAAACATTATGAAATTGTCAATAGAAGAGGTAATGACTAAAGACCCTATTTCTATAAATATTGATGATTCTGTCACCATGGCATTAAGTATTATGAAAGAAAAAAGTATTGGTCATTTGATTGTTTTAGACGATGGCAAATATGCTGGGATCATTCATATTCATGACATAATTAAAGAAGGGTTTATCTAAATCTGTATTACAGAAAGATCACATCGGTTTTGAAATGGAAAGATCAGATCTTTTGAGCTACATGCAAAGAGAAATGAAAGATCACATCGCTTGGAGCGATCAGATCTTTT
>JAHDBF010000189.1 GCA_020630525.1 Saprospiraceae bacterium | reverse complement strand
CCATCATCACAATTTCCTGGATCTGGACAAGGACAATCTCCAATATCCAATGCACCATCATTAATCCAATCCTCTATCGTTGCGATTTGTGCAGCAGATAATCCAGGTCCAAAAGGCATTGGAGAACCACATGCGACCGAACCATCTTCATTAACCTTATCATAGAAAAAACTGGCCGAAGCATCACCTGCTACAATGTATGGCAAGCCTCCACAGTTACTATTGTTATTTATCAGTTCCGCATAGCTTAAAAAAGTCCCACCTGCGCCTCCACCATGACACCCAGCACTAGAACAACTCTGAGCTATAATCGCAGCTACTGGTTCAAAATCGGTGCATTGTCCTGTCAAATTTGTTTTGGATAGAAAAAAGAAAGTAACAATTAAATAGGCAAGATAAATGAGTTTATTATGCATAAGCGACGGTGTTTACTATTTTTCTTAGAATGGTTTTATATTACTTTACAAAGTAATAATATTAGTTAAAACTACTAGAAAATTTGTAAAATAAACGTCATTTAACGCCCAATTCTTCCTTGATGGCATTGACTACCTTTTTGCTATTACCGACAAATGACTTTCCGTCAATAATAAATACTGGTCTTTTGAGAAAAGTATATTCTTCCAAAATGAGTTTTTCAAAATCAAGTTCAGTTAGATTTTTTTCTTTTAACCCCATGGACTTATACTTCATTGCACGTTTACTGAACAAGGCTTCGTAACTGCCATTTTGTTTAGCCAATGATGCTAAAGTTTTTTTATCGATTTGTTGTTCTTTGATATTTTGCACTTCTCCACTCCATTGTACTTCTTTGAGAATACGTTGACAAGTGCTACAAGCATTTAAAATATAAGCTTTATTCATACTGAATAAATTAACTATTTGCCTTTTTATGGTCTGCAAGGAATTTTTCCAATCCAATGTCTGTTAGAGGATGTTTTAATAATCCCAAGATTGGATTTAAAGGACAAGTTACTATGTCTGCACCAGCCATTGCTGATTGAACTATATGATTTGAGTTTCTTATCGAAGCGGCTAATATTTCTGTTTCATATCCTTGAATAGCGAACATCTCTGCGATATCTCTGATTAGACTTATTCCATCCCAAGTAGTATCATCAATACGACCGATAAAAGGACTTATGTAACTTGCACCAGCTTTGGCAGCCAATAATGCTTGTCCCAAGGAAAATATCAATGTACAATTGGTACGAATGCCCTCTCCTGTTAGGTAGCTCAATGCTTTTACTCCATCCTTAATCATTGGAATTTTAATCACAATATTTGGTGCAATTTCTACTAATTCGTGTGCTTCTCGCTTCATACCTTCCAAGTCAGTAGAGATAACCTCTGCACTGACATCTCCATCAACAATTGCACAGATTTTTGCGTAATGATCAAATATATTTTGTTTACCAGAAATTCCTTCTTTTGCCATTAATGAAGGATTGGTTGTTGCACCATCGAGAATACCCAATGCTTTTGCTTCAGCGATTTGGTCTAAATTGGCAGTATCAATAAAGAATTTCATAAGTAGGTAGGTTTTAAATTAAAAAGTGAGAAGCCACACCTAGACGCTCAACCCTCTACCCTTGCTGCATTTCTGCCCTGGGGGGATTCAAGAGGAGCTGTCCGTATGACTCTCACCGCCGCAAAACTAACATACAAATTTGATTAATCAAATATTTAAGCCACGTAAATCAAATTGTGTCCATAATGGCATTTTGGGCGGCTTGGTTTTGATGATGATTTTCGTCTTTTTAACAGGATGAATAAACTCTAATGCATAGCAATGAAGACCGATCGATTGATTGGTTGTTTTCTTTGTAGAACCATATCTTAAATCACCAATTAGCGGACATCCAATCTTAGACATTTGTACCCTTATTTGATGCGGTCTACCATGTTGAGGTTTTATTTCATATAAATATGCGTTGTCAACTCTACTTAACATCCGGTATTCTAAGCTAGATTCTTTTGCACTTCCTTTTGGTTTATCATAAGCCGTTGCTGTATTTCTTTTTTGATCTTTAGAAAGGTAATGAGTGATTATTGCTTCACCATCTGGAGTCATTCTGTGTGATATTGCCAAATATGTTTTTTGAATTTCTCGCTTGCGAAAAATTTCATTCATTCGTGAAAGTGCCTTAGATGTTCTGGCAAATATGGTAACTCCGCTTACAGGTCGATCAAGTCTATGGATTACACCTAGGAACACATCGCCAGGCTTTTTGTATTTTTTTTTGATATAGGTTTTTACATATTCTGCGATAGGCAAGTCACCTGTATTATCGCCTTGAGAGAGTACTCCGCTAGGTTTATTAACCGCAATTAGATGGTTGTCTTCATATATTACCTTAAACTCCATGGTGATAAATTTCGTTATTATGTTAGAATTGACTTAATTCGATTTCAAAAATAGCATTATGCCATTAAGCCTAGGTATTTCTCCTTGTCCAAATGATACTTTTTCTTTTGATGCATTGTTAAATGGGAGAATCAATAGTGATATTATTTTCAACACCGTTTACGAAGATGTTGCACAGCTAAACCAATGGGCAGAACAAGAAAAACTTGATGTTACAAAAATTAGCTTTCACGCTTGGGCAAAAGTAATGGACAAATATCAGATGTTGACAGCTGGTGCAGCTCTAGGTTTTGGCGTTGGGCCTTTATTAATTGGAAAAAAGTCATTCACACTCAAAGAGATAAAGGATGCAACTATAGCTATCCCTGGTAAAAATACTACCGCTAATTTTCTTATGAAATTTTGCTACCCAAATGCAAATAATAAGAAAGAGATGTTGTTTTCAGAAATTGAAAACGCTGTTTTAAAAGGAAAAGTAGACTTAGGTGTAATTATCCATGAAAACAGATTTACCTATCAAGAAAAAGGATTAGTCAAAATCATGGATCTAGGAGAATATTGGGAAAATGAAACTCAAGCTGCTATTCCGTTGGGAGGCATTGCAGTAAGAAGAGATTTAGCTGAAGAAAGAAAGCACTACATCAATGCTAAAATCCAAGAATCTATACAATATGCTTTTGATAATCCAAGCGCCTCAGAAGACTATGTAAAAGAATATGCACAAGAAATGAACAATGAAGTCATCCAAGAACACATAAATTTATATGTAAACCAGTACAGTCTATCTCTAGGAAAAACAGGATTAGACTCAATCCGAAGGTTTTTAAAAGAATTAAATGATTTTAACATAATTGATAACATTCCTTCCGACGCCATCTTTGGCATTTAAAATCAATTATTTACACATAGTATTTTTTGAATTTAAAATAAATACAGCTAATCTCCTAAAAAATAATCAATTACATATGTGTAATTTATTTAATATGTTATATATTTGTATTGTGTAAGTTTTGGTTATTAATTGTAAAATTCGTTTTGCTCGAGAGAAGTCTCGAGCATTTTTTGAGAAAAACTATCAGTTAAGATATAATTCATTCATATTCAAATAAAGTGACATGTTTGGCATAGAATTTGGATAACATAAGATGAATATGAGTTTTGGTTATTAAATTGAGTAATGCCCGTGATCCTCTCACGGGTATTTTTTTTGTCCTAATTCCACCCTTCACTACAAAAACACATACTTGGACTTTGAGATTTGTAAATTTTGATGGAGTATTTCGAGAGAAAATATATCTTTATCAGATCAAAATTAAAATATACAAATCATGATTATTGGTGTTCCAAAAGAAATAAAAAATAATGAAAACAGGATTGCTCTTACGCCAGCAGGAGCAATGGAACTTGTAAATCGCGGGCATACTGTATATATTCAAAAAGGCGGAGGTATAAACTCAGGCTTTGATGATAAATCATACAAAGAAGCTGGTGCAAAAATTTTACCTACCATTGAATCTGTTTATAAAAAAGCAGAGATGATAATTAAGGTAAAAGAACCTATTAAAAAGGAATATGATCTAATCAGAGAAGATCAATTGTTGTTTACTTATTTTCACTTTGCATCTTATAAACCGCTTACTCAAGCGATGATAAAAAGTAAAAGTATTTGTTTGGCATATGAGACTGTAACTGCTGATGATAATTCATTGCCACTATTGGTACCAATGTCAGAAGTTGCTGGTAGAATGGCAATTCAACAGGGTGCTAAATATTTAGAAAAACCACAAAAAGGGATTGGAATACTTTTGGGAGGTGTACCAGGGGTTCAACCTGCAAAAGTACTAATACTAGGTGGAGGAGTTGTTGGTACGCAAGCTGCGAAAATGGCTGCTGGACTAGGTGCTCAGGTAATCATTTTAGACATCAATTTACAGAGATTAAGATATTTGGAAGATATTATGCCTGCCAATGTAAATACAATGTACTCGAGTGAACACACTATTAGGAAACTGATAAAAAATCATGATCTAATTGTAGGAGCAGTTTTAATACCTGGAGCAAAAGCACCAAATCTAATAACTAAAGATATGTTAAAAGATATGCGGCCTGGCACCGTTATAGTAGATGTTGCTGTAGACCAAGGTGGATGTATCGAAACCTGCAAACCTACTACACATGAGAACCCAACATATATCGTAAATGATGTAGTGCACTACTGTGTGGCAAACATGCCAGGAGCAGTACCATACACATCTACTATCGCATTAACTAACGCTACCCTACCGTATGCTATCCAATTAGCAAATAAAGGTTGGAAAAAAGCTTGTCGAGAAAATGTACACCTTAAAAATGGTTTGAATGTGTTGAATGGTAAGGTTGTCCATGAAGGAGTTGCCAAAGCTTTCAAAATGAAATTGGTCGATGTTGAAAAACATTTGGCATAGTATACGCTAATAAATACAAACATATACATAATGGGTTGTACCTGTGTTTTTGCTTTGCTGCACAGCTACAACCCATTTTTATTTTCAATCAACAGATAACTACTATCGAATCAATTGGCGATTTTAAAATTTTTCAAAATAATGTTTGTTAAATTTTTGAAAATTTAAAATCATCATCGTATATTAACGACGGCAACAAATTCCTCATCAAAATCTGTTTTATGAATATAACCTTCGAAGAACTGAGAAAAATCAAACACAGTTTACCAACTGGAAGCATTGCAAAAATTGCAGGAGAATTAAAACTGGAAGAGCAAACAGTGCGAAATTATTTCGGTGCGAAAAAATATGAAAATGGTGCAGTTATTGGCAATCATATTCAACCTGGACCAAATGGTGGCATCGTAAATCTAGAAGACACAACAATCCTGGATGCTGCAAAAAGATTAATAGAAAATTCCTTACAAGGAAGTAAGAATTAGTGTTTGATTAATGTTTATTATTGTTTGTTAGTAGCAGCGTAAAAACTGCTACTTTTTTTTGTCCAT
>JAHDBF010000188.1 GCA_020630525.1 Saprospiraceae bacterium | reverse complement strand
CCAAATAATTGAGACTATACTTATTGCTAGCTCTTCTTTACATACTTTGTCAAGATGACAATTTGTTGTCCTTCCACTTTACCTTCAATATGC
This sequence comes from Saprospiraceae bacterium, assembly GCA_020630525.1. Taxonomy (GTDB): domain Bacteria; phylum Bacteroidota; class Bacteroidia; order Chitinophagales; family Saprospiraceae; genus JAHDBF01. The sequence goes on along the minus strand of JAHDBF010000188.1, from coordinate 5,270 downwards.
TCTGCATTATCATGAACTAATCTTATACGTCGCACTGCTGTTCCACGCTTTGCTGTAAATCCAGCACCCTTGACATTTAGATCTTGAATTAATACAACAGAATCTCCAGCCTGTAAAACATTACCATTACTGTCTTTATGAACCACAGAACCTTGCACTCCTAGATCTGCCCATTCTTGTGTTTCTTCGTCGAGATACATCATCGCTTTTAAGTCAGCAGCCCAATCTAAAGTAGATAATCTACCAAGTAATCTATAAGCCAAAACTTGTACTGCAGGAGTAGGACTCCACATACTCTCATTTAAACATCTCCAATGATTTTCATTTAAATCTTCGTTTCCTGATAATTGTGATAAACAAGTTGGACACAATGCAACCTTATTTTCTAAAACATCTTCAGACTTTGGCGGCACCAAATATTCTTCTAATTTTCCTTCCTTACTGCACAGCTCGCACTTAGCTTCACACCTAACTTCTAATGCTGGAGATATGTTCATTTTTGAATTTTTTGCAAAGGTAATTCCTTCTGCTTAATATTGAATATTATGGTTAAATAACTCAAAACCTACAAGGACAAACCACCATCTAAAGTGATTGTTTGTCCAGTAACAAAACTACTTTTATCGGAACCTAACCAAAGGATAGCTTCTGCGATTTCATTCGCTTTACCAAATCTTCTCATAGGAATAAATTGTAATAATTTTTCTTTCATTTGTGGAGCTGCCCCAATCAATTGATTAAGTAAAGCTGATTCTGTATATCCAGGACAAACCGCATTTACACGGATGTTTTTATGCCCATATTCTAATGCTGCAGACTTTGTCATCCCAACAACAGCAAACTTACTTCCTGAATACGCAATGTTTTTTCCAGAAGCTTTCAACCCAGCCAATGAGGCAACATTAACTATATTTCCATGTCCTTGAGCAATCATTTTTTTCAAAGCATACTTCATACAATAGAAAACACCAGACTGATTTACGGCAACGACATTATCCCAATCTTCTAGTGTATGATCTGCTGTTTTTGCTAAGACTTTATTTCCTATGCCAGCATTGTTTACCAGCACATCTATAGTTCCAAATTTTTCGTAGACAGTATCAATTAAATTTTCTACTTCAGATACCTTAGAAACATCTAATTTTATAAAAGTTGCGGACTGACCAGAGTTATTAATATCATTAACTACAGCCTTCCCATTTTCTTCGTTTAAGTCTGCAACTATAACATTAGCACCATTTTCTGCAAATAAGATTGCGGTGGCTTTCCCGATTCCGGAAGAAGCTCCAGTCACTATTACTACTTTATTTTCTAAGCTCATATTATTTACTATTTCTGAAATTCAATTTTGTTACAATTATTTTATACGAAGGTGATCATGTCTTTATCTAAATGTTCTACTTCATTCATGCTCATCAAATTAAAATCGCTATTCGACACCATAAAGGTTGTCATAGAGGTATTCCTAATAGAATAATTTAATGAAGCCACTCTTTTTTGATCTTGTACTTTTAGGCTATCGCCAATCATCGAAGAGATCGTTCCTCCTGAAGTGAATACTGCAATTTTTTCTCCTTGATTGGTTTGTGACAATATCTTTTGCAATGCATTATTGGCATCTGCACGAAATTGTTTCCAAGGTAATATTCCGGGCACTTCGATTTTTCCTTCTACCCAATTATTCATAAAGTATTGAAAAAGTAAGATCGAATTTTTTCTAAATAACTTAGGATCCTCATTTCCTTTCGACATTAAATTCTGAACATATTTATCTTCTGCTAATAATTTTGGTGTAATTAATTTTAGTGCATCTGAAGCAGTATGTTCTTTTAATCCATCCAGAATATTAGCTTCAGGAAAATGGACTTTAGCTTTTTTATATGACTCAGAAACCAAACTACAAGTATGTTTTTGTCTCACCAAGGGACCAGAGTACACCCTGTCAAATTTGTAATTTCCATTCACAAGGTAATCACCTAAAATTTTACTTTGTTCAATTCCTTTTTCCGAAAGTTTATCATAATTTTCTGCAAGGAATGAAGCTTGCGCATGTCTAAAGAAAAATATTTTACTCATTAAAAGAGGTTTTCTATTTTGTTTTTTTGAATTGATTGCCAAGCCAACAAAAAGAATAATTGAGTGGCTTGATTGAGGTGAGCAAATCTAGGGTCTGATGTTAAACCATTTTTATAACGGTGGTATATCTGCTGGACAATCACTGCATTTTTAAACAAGCCGAAAGCATAGTAAAAAACCAAATTATCTACATTAGTTCCAGTTTTCTTTGCATACATTTCTGCCAGTTCTACCCTTCCTGGATTTCCTTCTATAGACGTTGGAGATGGCCAACCATTCACTATTAGTTCATGATCAGAATTCATTGACCAATAAGCTAGCGAAGTTCCTAAATCCATCATTGGATCACCAAGTGTGCACATTTCCCAATCTAAAATCGCCCGTACATTTTTCCACTCTTGATTTTCAAAAACTACATTGTCATATTTATAATCGTTATGGATCAAACTGTGACGATATTCCTTAGGTTGATTTTCTGCGAGCCACTTCATTACATCATCCGCATTATGCACAGTTTCAGTTTTAGCCTTGAGATATTGCTTTGTCCAGTTCGTTACTTGACGTTCAACATAGCCATTTGGTTTACCTAAATCTGCTAGATCAATCGCAGCATAATCTACGTTGTGTAATGCGACCAATGCGTCTAACCAGCTTTCAGATATTGTACTAAAATTTGCTGCTTTCACACCAAGCTTCTTACATTCTTTTACTGTCAAAATAATACCATCAATTTTTTCCATGATATAAAATGGCGCTCCTATGATCTCTATATCATCACAAAACACATACGCTTTTGGTGATTTTTCAAAACCTTTATACAATCTTGAAAGCACTTTATATTCACGTCCCATATCATGACCGCGCTTTACTGCACCGAATGGAGGGCGACGTAAAACCAATTCTGTATTTCCTGCCTTTATTAGATAAGTCAGATTAGAATAACCATTAGAAAATTGAGACACTTCTAATTCGCTCCCCGACTGAATGAGATCTTGATAAACCAGATAGGTTAATAAATTCATTTCATTTAACTCTTCTCCTGCGCGGACATTTTGTGGCATAGCTTAATTTGTTTATTGGCAAACTAAAAATAAGAGAATAATAAAAATAAGCTTTATAGAAAGCAATTAAGTTTTCTTATTTTGGAGAATTAATTTCAATTCAATTTAAAAGTTAATGGATCGTATAAAAAATAAGTTTGATTTAACAGGCAAAGTTGCTATTGTTACTGGTGCTTCTAAAGGCATTGGGGAAAGTATCGTTAGAGGGTTTGCAGAACATGGAGCGAAAGTGGTCATCAGTAGTAGGAAACAAGAAGCCGTTGATGCTGTTGCTGCAAAATATAATGAAGAAGGATTTGATACTTTAGGTATTGCTTGTCATGTTGGATATCAAGATCAACTGGAAAATTTGGTTAAAGAAACAATGGCAAAATATGGTCGTATTGATATCGTAGTGAACAATGCTGCCATCAATCCTACTTTCGGTCCGATCGTAGAATCTACTGGCGAAATATTCGATAAAGTGATGAATGTAAATGTAAAAGCTTGCATGTCGCTTGCAAATCTTTGTCATCCGATCATGAAAGAAAATGGAGGTGGATCGATCATAAATATTGCTTCTGTAGAAGGTATGAAACCATCGTTTGGACTGGGCGTGTATTCTGTGAGTAAAGCTGCGCTAATCATGTTGACTAAAAACCAAGCTAAAGAATGGGGTCAAGATGGCATCAGAAGTAATGCCATATGTCCAGGATTAATTCAGACCAAATTTAGCTCTGCACTATGGATGAATGAAGGCATATTAAAACAAGTTGAGACACATCTACCTTCTGGAAGAATGGCACAACCAGATGAAATGGCAGGCATCGCGCTATATCTTGCTTCTGATGCTGGTAGTTATTCTACTGGTGGAGTTTTTACCGCAGATGGAGGACATATGATTGCAGGATAATAAGATCAAACTTTGATTTAATAAATATAAAAAGTAGAAATGAATTTTCAATATACTGACAAAGTTCTTGAACTAAGATCCAAATTAAGAACCTTTATGGATCAACATATTTATCCATTAGAATATGAATATCTAGAATATTCAGAAAAAAATCTTTGGCAGATACACCCTAAGTTAGAAGAATTAAAAACACTAGCAAAGCAACAAGGATTGTGGAATTTATTTTTACCAAAAGAGTATGGAGATTTTAGTCCAGGATTAACCAATCTAGAATATGCAACTTTGGCAGAAGAAATGGGACGAGTTATCTGGGCATCCCAAGTGTTTAATTGCTCAGCACCCGATACTGGGAATATGGAAGTATTGGCAAAATTTGGTTCTAAAGCACAAAGAGAAAAATGGTTGACTCCATTGATGAATGGAGAAATCCGCTCTTCTTTCTTGATGACAGAACCCGAAGTAGCTTCTTCTGATGCAACAAATATTCAAACGTCAATTAAAAAAGACGGTAATGAGTATGTGATCAATGGCAAAAAATGGTGGTCATCTGGTGCCATGAACCCAAATACCAAAGTCTATATTGTTATGGGTAAAACTGATCCGACGGCAGATAGACTAGTACAACAAAGTATGATCTTAGTACCCGCGGATACACCAGGCATCAAAATAGTGAGACCATTGATGGTCTATGGCACGGTAGAATCTCCAGAAGGTCACGCCGAAATTGAACTAAATAACGTACGCGTACCTGCTGAAAACATCATTATGCATGAAGGTGCTGGATTTCTAATTGCTCAAGGCAGATTAGGTCCTGGACGAATTCATCATTGTATGCGCTTAATTGGTTGTGCGCAACGTGCTTTAGAACTGATGTGCGAACGAGTAAGTGTTAGAAGTACTTTTGGAAAACAAATTTCGCAATATAGTAGTATTCGTCAAGACATCGCGAAATCACGTTGCGAAATAGAACAAGCTAGATTGCTTACACTTTCTGCTGCTGACAAAATAGATAGACTCGGAATAAAGGAAGCCAAAGACTTGATTGCCATGATTAAAATCGTAGTTCCGCAAATGACTTGTGATGTGGTAGATCGTGCGATCCAAGCTTTCGGAGGAATGGGTGTTTCTCAAGATACGCCACTTTCTGGATTTTGGATTTATGGGCGAGCATTGAGATTAGCAGATGGTCCCGATGAAGTACATATGTATCAGTTGGGGAGGAATACGATTAAGCAGTATCG
>JAHDBF010000187.1:1492-5406 GCA_020630525.1 Saprospiraceae bacterium | reverse complement strand
AATGATAAATTTAATAAGTGACACTGCCACGAAGCCTTGTAAAAACATGCTCAATGCAATGATGAATGCTGAAGTCGGTGATGACGTTTTCAGTGCAGATCCTACGGTAAATAAGTTACAGGAATTGGCAGCAAATATGTTTGGAATGGAAGCCGCGCTTTATTGTCCTTCTGGAACTATGACAAACCAAATCGCCATAAAAACACATACCAATCCTATGGATGAAATGATATGTGAACAATTGTCACATGTATATCAAAGTGAGAATGCAGGTTATGCTTATAATTCAGGAATCGGCGTAAGTTTAATCCAAGGTAAAAACGGAAAAATCACAGCAAAACAAATTAGAGAACGCATCAAACCAGATTATGATTGGCTTCCTAATTCTAAATTAGTAGTAGTAGAAAATACTTGTAATATCGGTGGCGGTGGATATTACAGTACTGAGGAATTACAAGAAGTAGCTGATGTGTGTACAGAAAATAATCTGATTCTACATTTAGATGGAGCAAGAATTTTTAATGCACTTGTAGAAACCAAACAAGATCCCAAAGAGATAGGAAAACTGTTTGACAGTATTTCCATTTGCATTTCTAAGGGACTTGGTGCTCCAGTTGGATCGTTACTTATTGGGAAAAAAGATTTTATCAAACGCGCAAGAAAATTTAGAAAGTCGATGGGTGGCGGAATGCGTCAGGCTGGGTATTTAGCAGCAGCTTGTATTTATGCATTGGAAAATAATATTGATCGTTTATCATTAGACAATAAAAGAGCAAAGCAACTGGGAGAATCATTAAGAAAACAATCTTATGTCTCGATGTTGCGTCCTGTCAAAACAAACATTGTCATTTTCGATTTAATAGACGCTGTACCTGCAACTTTATTCCTTGAAAAACTTAACAAACAAGGAATTTTAGCAGTAGCATTTGGACCACATACTGTCCGATTTGTTACGCACTTAGATGTAAGTCAAGAACAGGTGGATAAAACATGTGAAATATTGGATTCGCTAAACTTCTAAAAAAACGATAATTAAGATGATGGTCTATATTTCATTGACCAAGTAATTTTTGCCGTTGCCACATGTATCCCATCTTCGTTGTAAGCTTTTGAAGATAATATTATAACTTCTATTGGATTATCTTGTGAAAGCCTTGAAATTGTTTGTAGTGCCAATTTCCCTTCATCACATTTTAAGGTGATTTTGCCTACAGCTTTTTTGGTATATTCCATTTCAAAGTGAGTGACCAAAGTTGTAGAATCTTTTTCTGTGTCTGTAAGTGCCATTTTTAATAATGCACCAGTTGAAAATTCTGCAGCACCAGCTAGAGCCCCAAAATATATAGATTTAAATGGGTTTTGATTTCCCCAAAACAAAGGTATCGTTACCACACATTCTTCCAAATTCAACGATTTTACTTTTACTTTCCAAAACCACAAACTGGGTAATTTGGTCAATTTGTAGATCTTAAATAGAAAATTATTGGTAATTTGTTTTTGTAGTTTTTGAGCTTTAGTGTTCATAAGATATCAAAGTAAATTCTTAAGCCACCAAATATAGCTGTTTAATGCAATTTCCTCAGAAAACTATAAATATTATATGACTAAAACTCATAGAACCGAAAAATTAAAATTACTTATATTTATCCTTGGATTTATATTGATCCAATAGAATTATTCGCCAAAATCAAATTTCAATGGCGTAATTAATACATTTATAAAACCGACTAACTTTATGGGTATTTACTAAATATATAAACAACAAACTAAATCCTATTTGTCAGATCCCATTTGTAAAGTTAATGGATGAATTACTTTTAAACTAAATATAAATTGATAAAATAAAGCATAATATGAATTTTTTAAAAACAAGTTTTTTATTGGCATTTTTATTCTTAGGAATAACGTTATTTGCGCAGCCAAAAGATCCTTCTCCATTTGATTTTGGAAGAATGTGGACTTTTGAAAATCCACCAAAAGATTGGTTTAAAGAAGCTTATGACTTCGCTCCAGAGGACGAATGGTTTGACGATGTTAGGAAATCATCATTAAGGTTTGCCTCATGGTGTTCTGCGTCATTTGTTTCTCCAGATGGATTAATCATGACAAATCATCATTGCTCAAGGGATGAAGGAATCAAAGCCCAACAAGGCAATGAGAACTTTGATAAAAATGGTTTTTATGCTGTGGAGCTTGCAGACGAACGAAAAATCGAAGGGTTATTTGTCGAACAATTAATCAAAGTAAAAGACATCACCGAAGAATTAAAAATGGCAACAGAAGGCGATTCTCCTGAAGCTACACAAAAAGCTATTGAAGCATTGGAAGCACAATATGCTAATGATGTTGCATGGGCAGAATTGAGATTGCAAGTAGTAAATTATTATAGTGGTGCAAAATACTCATTATATGGATACAAAAGATTTGACGATATCAGATTAGTATGTATGCCAGAAAATTCAATTGGTTTTTATGGTGGAGATCCTGACAACTTTACCTACCCAAGATATAATTTGGATTTTACGTTTTGGAGAGCATATGATTCAGATGGCAATCCACTAAATACTTCTAAACATTATTTCAAATTTAACCCAGATGGAATCGAAGACGGTACGACCGTATTTGTTGTTGGTAATCCGGGAAGAACAGAAAGATACAGAACTGTTGCTCAATTAGAATTTGACAGAGATCATAGATATAACAGCACATTAAAATTCATGAATAATAGGATTGCAATGATGCAAGAAGAGTATGACGAAATGTCAAAAGACCCAGCCAAAGAAAGAGAAGCTCAAGAGCTACTAGGGACTATAACCAATTTTGCTAATGGTGCTAAAGCATACACAGGCATATTAGGTGGATTGCACAATCCTGATCTATTTGGCCGTAAAGTGGCAATGGAGAATTTAATTAAAGAAAAATCTCCAGGAATCAATTATTGGGACAGACTAGATGAATTATATGATGGTCTAAATCCTCATGCTTGGGCAATCAATAATCTTGGACCTTCGCCGTATAGAGGAAAAGTGCTTTCGCTTATGCATGAGTTATATAATTATGAAATGCTAACTAGCAACAAAGGTGAAGATGAAGCTATAGCAACATCTAAAGAAAACATCTTAAAATTGGTGCAAGATTGCAAAGCACCAAAAGAAAGAAAGATGTTTCAAATGTTGATGGAAGAAGTTTCTGCCGCAATTCCTGCCAACAATAATTCAGGTGTAAAGAAAATGAGCGATGCAGAAGTTGCGTCTTTTACCGAAGTAATTTTCGATTCTGCATTCTTTAGTGATGATGTAGAAAAATTAATCAAGAAACCTAAAAAGTTAGCCAAAAATAATGACCCATTGTTAGCGACTACAAGAAAACTTATCCCTGCATACAACGATGCGGCAGTAGCTTTCCAAAGCACAGGTGCTGAAAGAAGAGGCTTAGAAGCAAAAATTGCAAATCAAGCTTTTGAAGTTTATGGAGATGCATTGCCACCTGACGCTACATTCACACTTAGGATTTCTGACGGAATAGTGGACGGATACGACTATAACGGTACGGTTGCACCTTATAAGACTACATTCTTTGGCATGTACGACAGGTTCTATTCTAATGACGAAGCGTATCCATGGGATCTACCAGAAAAATGGCAAAATCCAAGTATGGAATTATTACAATCACCATGCAACATTGTATCTACCAATGATATTATAGGAGGAAACTCAGGAAGTCCTCTGATCAACAAAAACAAAGAAGCTGTAGGACTAATCTTTGATGGCAATATAGAGTCACTACCAGGAAACTTTATTTTTGACGAAGAAGCGAACAGAACGGTATCTGTACACGCTGGTGGAATTTTTGCTGCTTTAAAATATGTTTATAAAGCAGAAAGATTGACTAAAGAATTGGCTGGAGAGAAGTAA
>JAHDBF010000187.1:0-1392 GCA_020630525.1 Saprospiraceae bacterium | reverse complement strand
GCCCAACAAATACCAGATAGTCTTTTGCAAAATGCCAATGCAGTAGTGCTTAATAAAAGTCAAATAGTCGTGCATGATAAGTTTAACAAATACAATGAACACATCAAATCTAAGATAAAAGTATTAAATAAAAAAGCTGAAGAATTTCAGCATATTACATTGTATTATAAAGATAATAGCGAAAAAATAACAGATGTAGAAATTACAGTTTACGATAGCTCTGGAAATGTTATCAAAAAAGCAAAACAAAAAGACTTAGCAGATTTTGCATCTGAAGATGGATATTCTATGATAACCGATTACCGTTTAAAACATTGGAAATATGATACAAACACATATCCAATTACTATAGAATTTGAATATAAAAAAATTTCAACCAATACACTAGGGTTACCTTCATGGAATCCAATACCGAATTACAATGTAGCTATACTCCATAGCAGTTATGAATTAATCTCAAACCTATCTGTTAGAAAAAAAGAAATTAGAACTCAAGAATTTCCTTCAATTACAGTAAGTAATTACAATTTTGTAATGAACAATCAAAGAGCAATAAGAAAAGAAAAATATACACCACCAAAAACCATTTCTGTTCCCAAAATATTGATAAACCCTGAAAACTTTGAATTTGAAGGATATAAAGGCAGCTTTAAAAGTTGGGAAGAATATGGAAGTTGGATCTATTCTAGTTTTCTAGAAAAAAAGAAAATTCCAAAATTAGAAGTCTTAAAAAAAGAATTGGACAAATACATTTTCGCAACAGACAATGTAAAGAATAAATCAAAAAAGATATATGAATACCTCCAGCACAACACTAGATATATTAGTTTAAGTTTAGAGGAAGGCGGTTTAAATCCGATGGATCCAGTCAAAGTGCATCAAGTCAAATATTCAGATTGTAAAGGTCTATCCTTTTATATGAAAACACTACTAAATGTGTACAATATTTCCTCAAACTATATAGAAGTAGCTGCAGATTCCGAAGCACCTGTTGATCTATTTCAAAATTACCCAAGTGGTTACCCAGGAAACCATATTATTTTGAACATTCCCACAGAGTCAGATACGTTTTGGGTTGATTGTACTTCTCATGATAATCCATTTAATTTTTTAGGTTCATTTACTGACAATAGACTAGCACTAGAAATTAATGGCAAAGGAGGCAAATTAGTAAAAACCCCAATGTATCATAAATCTGAAAACAAAACTGCTTCAAATTCAATATTCACTATAGATTCAGAAGGAGGCACAACCGCAGAAATATCAACATTGTATACTGGCCTAAATATAGAGCCACAACTAAGGTTGAGCAAACTTAGTACAGAGGAAAAAATAGTATTTATAGAGGAAGAAAAACATAAAAAAAATAATGCAACAGAAATTAAGAATATA
>JAHDBF010000186.1 GCA_020630525.1 Saprospiraceae bacterium | reverse complement strand
CACTTGTCGAATAAGCATTAAAAAAAACTTACTCTACTAATAAAACAACCATTAAAAAATTGCACCTAATGAATTTTGATGAAGCACAAAGAGATATGAGAGACGCCTATTTAGGTGGAGGTTCTGGGGTATTAATTTCAAGTATAGTTTGGCTAACAGCTGGTATTTTTGCCATATATACATCAAAACAAACAAGCTTCATGGTGTTCTTCATAGGTGGCATGCTCATTCATCCAGGAGGAATTCTAATTGATAAATTATTTAAGCGAAGCGGTAAACATTCGAAAGAAAATCCATTAGGCAATCTTGCAATGGAGAGCACAGTTATTCTATTTATTGGAATTTATCTTGTATATTCTCTTTTCCAAATACAACCAAATTGGCTCTATTCAATAATGCTAATGTTCATAGGAGTTCGATACTTAATATTTCAAACAATTTTTGGAATGAGAATTTATTGGATATTTGGGCTGACACTAATTGTAGCAGGTTTTATTGGTTTGAATTCAAATCAACCATTTTATACTTTTGGAATTACTGGAGGATTAATCGAATTAATTTTTTCGGTTCTGATAATCCGAATAGAAAAAATAAAATAATTTAGAAAAAGAACACGAGGTATAACAATAGTTACTACACCCTATCGACTATAAGACTGTGGTTTTAATTTGGCTTTATTAGAATATATAACTTTCGGTTATTATCTTTAAATCAGTGGTAATATCGATACAGCAAATATCGTTATCCGTTACAGTATAAAACGAGAAAAATGAAACAAATAATCTTACTATTAATGCTAATCAGCTCAAGTCAATTCGTCTTTGGTCAGGTAAACTTGGAGCTTGGTACAAAATGGACATATTCTCAAAATTTAATAGGCGGTCTCATCGAGCCTACATATATTGAAATTACTGGGGATACTCTCATTAGTGGGATTAAATGGTACAAAATAGAAGGGCAAGGTGCTTGTGCTTTTAACCAGAGTAATCCCCCATTAGTTAGGGAAGAAAATTCTAAATGGTATACCTATAATTTAGATAATCAAGAAGAATCGATTTTATACGACTTTAATCTGAACATTGGTGATACTTATTCGGTGGGATTTTTTGGAGAAAACTATCAAATTGAAATGCTAATAGATTCAACATCAACTCATGAAATCAATGGTGTAAATCGAAAAATTCAGTATTGTAGCAATCCTAATTCAGATATTGATGGCTTCTTCTTTGGAGCGGAAATAATTGAAGGTGTTGGTAGTCTTGGCTACCTTTTTCCACAAGGAAACATTTGCGATCCTCATGCCGGTCCAATAAGATGCTTTGAAAACGAAAATCACTTTATAGATTTTGACATTGACAGAGAATGTGATGAATCTTATTTTCCAACAAACACAGTAGAAATAAAAAATTTGGAATTAAAAATTTATCCAAATCCTGCAAAAACGAATCAAATAGTGTTTATTGAAGCTGCAGAAATTATTGAGAATTTAATAATTTGTAATGCGATTGGCGAAGTTGTAGTAGATACTAGACCAGAGAAATTAAAGACTCAAGTGACAATAAAAAATAATGGTTTATACTACATTCAGATCGAATCATTAACAAACAAAAAGACTATTAAATTAGTAATTACTGATGAATGAATTACGCCGTGTAATCGAGTAGATGACCTCGACAAGAGTTACTAGCAAAGATGCGCCTCTCTCAATTTATACCTGTTATTGGTATGTATAGAAAAAACAATATTTCATGTCAAAAAATACATCTATAATATTTGGTGAACATTTTGATAAATTTATCTAAGCAGAAATAAAATCAGATAGATACTTTTCTGCAAGCGAATTTATAAGAAGTGGTCTAAGATTACTTGAAGTTGAAAAGGAGAAAATAAATACCATAAATAGAGCTTTAACAGTTGGTTAAAAAAAGCGGAGAACCTGTCAAATTCAACAATGAAAAATTTAAAGCAAGCATGCAAAGGAAGTATAAAATAAATGCTTGAATTAAAATTATTACCAAAAGCAATTTTAGATCTTGGAGGTATTTATGAATATACATTAATTTCGTGGGGATTAAATCAAGTTAAAAATATCAAAATCACTATTTTAAACCTTTTCAATAAAAAAGGCATCTAAATATCAAACTAGACATAAACTAATACGACATGAATAAATTGGCATATTTAATATTTTTTATTGCTTTGTTTTTTATCGCTTGTAATAAAGATGAACCTACCACACTTGACAATGGAATTCCTACAATCAAAGCGGAATCTTCTTATGCCGTTCTAGTAGATGAAAATATCACCTTTGCAGAAGGTCTTGGTTATAATAATATGAGTACAAGTCCAATTGAGGTTCCTGTATTAATGGATATTTATTCTCCAGATAATAATATTAATAATAGACCAGTCTTTATGTTTATACATGGTGGTGGATTTACTGGTGGAACAAAGACTAAACCCGAAATAGTAGAAATGGCAAATTACTATGCTTCAAGAGGATGGGTTTATGTATCAATAGACTATAGAACGACAGAAGAGTTAAGTGAGATAGAGGGTATGTCTCCTGAAGAAGTAGTAAATTTTTATAATGGAATTGCGCCTCAAGAATGGATTGAGCATGCGTTAGAAGTAATAGAAAACCCAATACAACTTCAGCAAAGTATTGCGATGTACACTGCCCAACGTGATGCCAAAGCAGCCCTTCGATGGATTGTTGCTAACTCGGATATCTATAAGATTAATACAGATTTTATTACTGTTGGAGGAGCTTCAGCGGGAGCAATTACCACGATAGCTTTAGGAATTTCCGATCTAGAAGATTTTAGAGATGAAATTACAATTACAGAAGACCCTACACTTTCTACTACAAACTTAAACGAAACTTACGATGTAAGAAGCATGGTTTATTTCTGGGGTTCAAATATTAAATTGGATGTATATGAAGCAGTTTATGGTTTGAATAGATATGACAGTAACGATCCTGAATTATTTATGGCTCATGGCAATGAATTTGATCCAGTCACACCTTATGAAGAAGCTATAGAATTACAGGAAATATATGACTCTCTAGGTATTCACAGCGAATTAGTTACCTTGGATGGATATGGTCATGGTGCATGGAATGCACAAGTAGATGGGAAAGGATTATTTGAATTGTCATTCGACTTTTTAGTGGAGAGACAAAATCTAATGGTTGAATAAATTGGTTTTTTAAGTAACCAAAAATAACACTAATTACGAAAACGATTTTAGTAGATTATGTAACTTCATACTACCACTAGACAAATGATCTAGTCCATCCACATATAATGTAACGCCACTAATATATGATGACAATGGACTGGACAAAAACATTACTGCATTAGACACGTCTTCTACTTTCCCTAATCTTTTCATTAGGTTTTGCTCTTTGAGTTCATCAAAAAAGCTTTTCATTTCTTGAGGATAAGTATCTAAACCTGAAGAATCAATTATACCCGGTGCAATGGCATTAATCCTAATTTTATGTTCTGACCATTCTTGGCTCAATGTTTTGGTTAAGTTGTCTACTCCGGCTCTAGCGGCACCCGTATGCGCCATTGAAGGTAAGCCTCTAATTACTGATGCAATGATATTTACGATAATGCCAGAACCTTGTGGTATAAAAAAGGTATTTGCCATTTCTTTTGACATGTAGAATGTACCATTCAGGTTATTATTAATAACTGCTGCCCAACCATTTTCAGAAATATTTTCTGCTAGAGAAGGAAATTGCCCACCAGCATTATTGATAAGAATATCTAATCTTCCATAGATTTTGTGAATTTCTTCCGCCATAGCTTTAATGGCTTTCGTATCTCGAATATCACAAGGGATGGCATGACATTTTCCAAATTCAGATAGTTCTTCAGCAGCTCTAGAAAGTGGCTTTTCTTTCCTTGAAGCGATAATTACGCTTGCGCCCAATTGTAAATATTGTTTAGCAATTCCGTAACCTATTCCACTGCGTCCTCCTGTGACTAAAACTATTTTATCTTTAAATAAATCTGATTGATACATATCTCTTTTTTAATCTCTTAATGGCATTTTTAATATTTCTCTGGCTTCATCTATCGTAGCTATTTCTCGACCTAGCATTCTTGCTAACTGTACTCCGCTCTCTACACACTCACCGTTAGACTTTGCCATCTCATTATTGGGTAAGTAAAAATTATCTTCTAATCCTACCCTGAAATTTCCGCCCATAACGGCAGCAATAGCAGCTAACTGCCATTGCTTTCTACTGATGACAATCGCTTGCCATTGCGCTCCCGCTGGTACAGATTTTATTTGATGAATAAGATTCTCAGGAGTAGCACCTATTCCACCCATTACTCCCATCACTAAACTGTACGTTGCATTATCAGGAATTAAACCCATATCTCTAAGCGGCTCTACATTTCTGATGTGTCCTGCGTCAAAACATTCCATCTCTGGAGTTACCTCATTGTCTTTCATCAAGTTTGCCACATATTGTAATGTTCCAAAAGAGTTTTCAAACAAACCTTCGAGATAAAACTTTTTTGCTTTTTTGGAATAGATGGCATAGTTCATACTGCCCATATTAAAAGCAGCGATATCTGGTTTAGTTACGGGTATATGCTTCATTCTTTCTTCTTTGCTAATCCCGATTGCACCAGTAGAAAAATTGATAATTACTTTTGGGCATCTAGCCCTAACTTCTCTTTTTATATCTTCGAATACTTCCGTTCTCCAGCTTGGCATACCATTGTCTTCTCTGGCGTGGATATGTAAAATACTTGCACCAGCATCTACTGCACGTTTACCTTCTTCCGCAATCTCTATAGGAGTATATGGAATTGCAGGACAGTGGCTTCTGTTTGTTGCTGCACCAGTTAACGCTGCGGATAAAATTAATTTTTGCATTTATTATTAATCTATTTTAGGAAAAATATTTGCGCTTGCTAAGCTAAGATTAAAGAATCCTAATATAAAGAAAATAATCAGTTTTAATTTGAGAATATAATAGGAGGATACATTATCTATCGTGAATGCTTCCTTTTTTAAGTTTTAAAAAATTACCTTTTTTTGACCTAAACACAGCAACAATTTCGGCAAGAATTGACAATCCTATTTCCTCTGGACTTTCAGCCCCGATATCTAAACCAACAGGACTATGAAAAAATTTTATTGCCTCCAAATCTTGCAAATTTAAGTCTTCCTTCATTTTTTTTAATCTCTTTTTAGGCCCTAGCATTCCTAAATAGGTCGGCTTTTTTTCTAAGAGAAATGGCAACATTTGTTTATCCCAATTATAATCATGTGTCATCAGTACAATAGCAGTAAAGTCATCAATTGGAACTGTTGTAATATCTTCGTATTCATATACTTTTTTTGCTTTCGCGAATATGGCTTTAGAAATTTTCTTTTTCCTACCTACAATATGCAGCTCCCATCCTAGCTCTTGTGC
>JAHDBF010000185.1 GCA_020630525.1 Saprospiraceae bacterium | reverse complement strand
ATCAATTTTTGATATACACGGATAGGAAAAATAAATATCGCTTTCAGGAGCTTACTCACAACTAAAGGATTTAGTTTTATCGACTTGATCGAAAATGAAATATTGCTTAGTTCCAATATCAGAATTAAAAGCTACAATGTTTTTCTGATCATCATATAACTCTGTCAACAATTTATTGGTAATCAATAAATCGTCGCAAGAGGCAACATCAGAAATCTCTAAATAACACCATACCGCCATTAAGTCAGCAGATAACTCTTTGCCAAGGTATGTTGGTTGTAAATCCATACCATCAGAATTAATTTTTAATGAGCGATTGATATATTTTCCGATGTAACTATCTGCATCTTCCTCTTCTTTTTCCGTACCGACATACAAGCTATCTGCACCCAATTGTTCCAATCCCAATTCTAAGTCATCAATAAAAATATGCAAACTAATCTGGATACTTTGTTGCTCAGACTTATAATTGATTTCGCATTTTGACAAATGAAAATCATGGTCTCCAAAACCAAATAAACAACTAAATAGTAAAACTGAAAGGTACGTATGTATCATGCTACAAATTTACGCTCTTCTTGTTATCAAGCGCAACAATACAATCATTAAAGAAACTATAAAAATAGCGATAAGACAGTTTTTCCAATCAGAAAACCAACTTCTACTTTCATTTGACACTGGAATTTCTTCTTTGGACTTCTCTTTTTCTTTCAAATCTGGACGAGGAGGAAGTATATTACAAATCTTAGAATGATCGGTCGATATATACGCCAATCCTTGTTCATTCCTGATCCATATTTTATCTTGATTATCAACGAATAGCATTGATCGTTCATCAGCATTGGCAGGAATAACACAGAAGGAATGATAAGGGTCATCTAGATAATCGTCTTTCTTAAACAAAGCTAATCTATCGCCAAAAAGAATATAAATTTCATCTTTATGAATATGAAAATCATAGATGGTATCTAAGCTAGGATAGTTTTTAAACTCAACACCTGTGTCTGTACATATCACTCGAACAATTCCCATTTTAGAGGGAATCAAAATCGAATTTTCTCCCAAAAGAAATTGCTTATTAGAGCGAAGTAATTGCACTCCTTCATCGAGGATACTCTCATGATTTAATTCCGAACCATCTATTTTATAAATTCCTTTTTCGCTCAATGCATACAATACATCATTACATATGATTACATTAAAAAATGCTTCGTCATCATTTACTATATCTGTAAATTTTCCATTTTTAAACTTTGCTATTCCAGATTCGTGACAGAAGTATTGATAATCATCCAAAGAAACAATATGATGAACTTTTTTATAAGGAACCCTAATCTTTTGCATCACTTCTTGTGTCCGATTTGACAATTGGATAGCATGCTTCTTATCAAAAACCCAATACATTCCATCTGAAGATTTTAATGCTTGGTTAATCGGTCTAAATTCAGAATGATCAAAACTATTGGTTTCAGGATTATAAGACTTTACTTTTTTACCATCGCTAATCAATAATTCTTTACCAAAATAATATAGCTTTCCTTGGCTAAACAATTTATCTCCATTATAAAAAGCTCCTTGCCTACTTGCTAAAAACAAACCTTGGGTTGATCCGATTAACATTAAATCCTTCTGCGGATTATACTCCAAAGTATTTATAACAAACTCTGGATCTGATTTGGTAGGAATGATTTTTACTTCGCCATCTTTAGGATTCAGAATGCCTAACTTTTTGTCTGTTAAAAACCAAATATTTCCTTGGCTATCAGATTCCAATTCTTTGATGGTTTCTCGTCCGATATACTTTTTAAGTTTAAACAACTCGATATCGCTGACATTTTTTATTTTGGCAATTCCTCCTTTGTAACCAACAAAAACTTCACCTTCATAATTGATATGCATACAGGTAAGGTTATTGGTCGGAAGACCGTTGAGATTACTCACTCTTCTCAGTTCATTGTTTATTTTTTTTATCCGATATAGACCAACACCATGATTTAAAAACCAAATGTAATTTTCATCCTGCGACCTGATATCCCAATACGGAATTTCGCTATTTACGATTACTGGAATCGTATCCACCTTACCGTTATTAAATTTATAGATACTATATCCTGCAACCCAAAGATCTTCGCCATCTTTATAAACGGCAGCATTTGGAAATTTTTGTTCTAGTGGATGAGCTTTGATTCCATTTTCTGACAAACTGTAGAATTCTCCATAGTTTCCGATAAGCAATGGAGTTTCATTAAATCTATCTAAGGTTTGATTTTGCGGCATGATCTGTTGCCCCAACTCAAAAGATTGACACTTGATATCTGAAGCATCAATCTTACATAGACGCTCTACCGTTATTGCATAACTCTTGCCAGTGGATTGATCGTGCCAAAGCTCTTTTACTTCTTCGGAAATCTCACTAT
Organism: Saprospiraceae bacterium; assembly: GCA_020630525.1. GTDB lineage: Bacteria > Bacteroidota > Bacteroidia > Chitinophagales > Saprospiraceae > JAHDBF01. Next base: position 3,038 of record JAHDBF010000185.1, on the reverse strand, counting down.
AGCTTACGACATAAGGCAATTGCCCAATCGATAAGAGTGGTATAAAAATGAATATATAAAGTAATAAATTTTTCAACTTGATATCGAGTAATTACATTTTGTAAAACGCGCTATATCAAATTCAGGTATGGAATATTATTGTATTTAACAATAAAGCCTAAAATTAAGAAAAATTTGTAGCATTTAATGGATTCTAAGCCTACAATCCAGCTTTAGCACTTACATCCAACATTCTGTCGATACACTTTCGTCCATCTTCTATGATCCAATTTGGCAAAATTACTTCTGGCAATTCGTATTTCATTGCAGTGTATAATTTTTCCATATTGTTGCGTTTCATATGCGGACATTCGTTACAAGCACATTGGTTTTCTGGCGGTGCAGGGATGAATGTTTTATTCGGGCTACGCTTTTGCATCTCGTGTAATATACCAGCCTCCGTTGCTACGATAAATGTATCTGCTTCTGACTCTTGTGTAAACTTGATCAATCCACTGGTAGAGGCAATATATTCTGCTTTTTCTAGTAAATGTGGTTCACATTCTGGATGAGCAATAAACTTTGCTTCAGGATGACGGATCATCAACTTAGTGATCTTTTCAGCAGAGAAAATCTCATGTACCATACATGCACCGTTCCATAAGATCATATCTCTTCCCGTTTTTTTCACTAGGTAAGCACCTAGATTTTTATCCGGCGCAAAAATGATTTTTTTATCCTCTGGAATACTTTCTATAATTTTTACGGCATTGGTAGAAGTACAACATATGTCTGTCAATGTCTTTAACTCTGCAGTACAATTTATGTAACTCACCACAACATGATCAGGATGCTTTTCTTTAAATTTTCTAAACAATGGTGCAGGACAACTGTCTGCCAATGAACATCCGGCTTTTAAATCTGGAAGAATTACTTTCTTTTGAGGATTTAACATTTTGGCAGTTTCTGCCATAAAGTGAACACCTGCAAAAACGATCAAATCTGCATCAGTACTTTCCGCCATCTGAGAAAGTCCTAAACTATCTCCTACATAATCAGCAATATCTTGAATCTCAGAATCCACATAATAATGCGCTAAGATGATCGCATTCTTCTCTTTCTTAAGTTTATTTATTTCTTCTTCGAGATTTATGGTGGGATCGACATCAGTTTCTAAATATCCAACTTTGTCTAAATTTTGGGCTGCTTTGAATAATTCTACCTCGTTCATGTTTCCGTTTTTCTTTTAGTTCCAATAAGCAAACGCAATTTACAAATAATTAGTTCTATTTGTCTGTGAATAAATGAAAGATGTTTTCTTGTCTATTGATATTTAACACCTTAAAATAAATGGTATTTAAAGAAGCAGCTCAAATAATTTTTCAGCTATTAATATTAGGTCAATCCAATCGAAGTTTTTAGTTTCGCAGCAGAACAATTAACCAAATTCTTCACGACCAAAAAAAATTATAATGAATTTCTTAAAACATGTTATTTTACTAAACGTATTAGTAATTACTACAATTCAAGCGCAAACGCCAGAACTTATTAATGATTTTAACCCAGGAGACAAAGATGCTTTTAGTGAATTTAATTTCTCTGGTACTTTCATTGACGATAAAATGGTTTTTCCTATTGTTAGCGAATCTGTTGGCGAAGAACTTGGCGTTTTATCAGAAGGACAAGTCTCTTTACTGAAAGATATTAATGCAGGAGAGAATGATTCTCGACCACAATCTTTTGTACTATTTAACAACGAAATCTACTTCGCTGCCATAGACGAGAATGGTGGAGGAATCTGGAAAACTGACGGAACAGAAGAAAACACCTCTGTAGTTCATGCTTTTGATTCCAACCAATTGCCAAGAGGTCTTATCGTTTCAGCCTCAGGATACATCTACTATAGTTATGCCAATGCACTTTATAGAACTGATGGAACAACTAATGAGACAATTCTAGAAGAAGTAAATTTTAAAACTGCAGAAGAACAAAACGACAATAATTATTGCAGCTATAATGATGAAATTGCATTTATAGCAGAAGATAATGATATATTAAAACTTTATACTATAGAAAGTGGTACAGCTGTACTATTGGGACAAACAGAAGAATCTTCTGGGTTTGCTGATGTATTTGGATTAAACCAAGTAGAAGGCGGTTTGGTATTCGGTGTAGATGACCCATTTGAACAAGAAGTTAATGGGACATATGCTTATGATGAATCTGACTTAAGCGTAAATAAGATTACCATTAATGGTTCTGATGCTTCGAGATTACATAATTATAACGACGACAAAGCCTTGGTTTTGGTCAGAGGAAAAGGTTACTACACCATTGACAATGCCCAAGGTGGGACGAATGTTTTGGTCGCTTCTTCTAATAATATTTTCACACAAGGCAGACCAGTTAGCCGAGCTGTGAATGGTGACAATATGATATTTAATATTACAGATGGAAATTCTGATGAATATATTTACTATACAGATGGTAGCGCAGGAGGCGCAACTCAACTAATGGAAGTAAGTGAATATTTATCAAACTTTTACGAACAGGATGGTTTTGCCTATTTAGCTTCTGGCACTTCTAATGGATTTAGTCCTGAACTGTATAAGATTAATCTTAGTCAAGGTACGTATGATAATTTTTATACCTTCTCAGCACCTTCTCTTGATTCCAAATCTATATTAATCATGGGTGTAATGGGTAGTAAGCTATACTTCCTAAGTAATCTAGATTCTGAAGTAGGAAGGGAAATGTACGCTATCGATCTTGACTTCGGATCCAGCGTATCAGAAACAGATTTTAAAGATTCTCCAATAAGGTTTTTAGACGATTCTTTCCAAATTACTGCCAATGCATTCAATCAAGCATCTGTTAGCATTTATAGTATTGATGGAAAGTTGGTTGAGAAAAATAATATGGTAGCTAATGAAGTGTATTCGCTTGCGCATTTGCAAGGGATGTATTTTCTTGCTTTTGAGATTGATGGAGAGATGTTTGTTGAGAAGTGGGTTCGGTGATTTTTGGGTTATTTTTATATTTATGGGTTATCCAGCATA
>JAHDBF010000184.1 GCA_020630525.1 Saprospiraceae bacterium | reverse complement strand
CTAAATTTTTCAAAATTGTCTTTAAACAATTTAGCTAACTTTTTAGATGTTGCATCATATGCATCTTTGTCAGACCAACTGTCTCTTGGATTTAATACTTCATTTGGAACATCTCCACAAGAAGTAGGATACTTTAGTTTAAAATTCTCTAAAGTCTTGTATTCTACATCGTTAAGCTGTCCTTCTAAAGCAGCATTTATCATCGCTCTTGTGTAGCTTAATTCTATTCTGCTACCAACACCATAACTTCCACCAGTCCAGCCAGTATTTATCAACCAAACATTGATAGGTGTTCTTCCATTATCTCTAGCTTCTTTCAGTTTGTTACCCAACATTTCTGCATACTTATTGGGATGCAATGGTAAAAATGGCGCACCAAAACAAGCAGAAAAAGTCGCCAATGGTTCCGTAATTCCTTCCTCCGTACCAGCAATCTTTGCAGTATATCCACTAATGAAATGATACATCGCTTGATTGTCATCTAACTTAGAAATCGGAGGTAAAACTCCGAAAGCATCACAAGTCAAAAAGAACACATTTTTAGGTACATCTCCTCTTGAGTTGTACATGATATTATCTATATGATATAGCGGATAACTTACTCTTGTGTTTTGAGTAATCTCACAATTGGTATAATCTGGAGTAACTCCATCTTCTTCATAACCAATGTTTTCTAATATCGCACCAAACTTTATTGCTTTATAAATCTGTGGTTCCTTAGCTTCAGAAAGATTTATCGTCTTAGCATAGCAACCTCCTTCTAAGTTAAATACATTAGAAGTAGACCATCCATGTTCATCATCACCAATTAACCTTCTTTTAGGATCATTAGAAAGCGTTGTCTTTCCTGTTCCTGATAATCCAAAGAATAGGGCAGTGTCACCTTTCGTTCCCACATTTGCAGAACAGTGCATTGACAGTACATTTCGCTCAGTTGGCAATACATGATTTAATACAGAAAAAATTCCTTTCTTGATTTCACCTGTATAAGCAGTTCCACCAATAATGATCGTTTTCTCAGTAAAGTTGATTATTGAGAAATTGTCTTGTCTAGTATGGTGTATTGCAGGATCAGCTTTAACCGTCGGAAAAGCATAAATGGTCCATTCGTCAGTAATCAAGTCTTTGCTTGTAGAGCCATCTGGTCTCAAAAACATGTTGTAAGCAAACATGTTTTGCCAAGGAAATTCTGTATGAACTCTAATATTTATTCTATAATTTTCGCTAGCACATGCGTAAGCATCTCTTACATAAACTTCGTCTAACGATTGCGCATAATCCATCATTTTAGCATACAATGCATTATAAGATTCAGGAGTGATTGGGATGTTTATATCTCCCCAATCTACAGATCCTTTGGTGTGATCGTCTTCGACAATGTATCTATCTTTTGGAGATCTACCTGTAAATTTTCCAGTATTAACAACCAATGCGCCACTATCACTCAATTGACCCATCCCTTTTTTCAAGGTTTCTTCAACAAGTACAGCAACTTTAAGGTTTTCTCTCAAATTTTTATGTTCCATTAAATAGGTATTTTGGGTGCAAATATCGTATAAATATTTTATGAATAAAGCTAAAAGTCAATTTTGCACTGAATTAGGTCGATTCACCCGAATTTTGGAAAAATAAACCATTTTTTTAACATCATTTTGCATCCCAAATTGTTATATATTGCATCAAATTTGCGCTATGCTAGTAGAATCTAACTCGGAAATAAAGACAGAATCTGTACTAAATACCATCGAAGAAGCGATAAAAGACATTCGGGATGGTAAAGTCATCATTGTTGTAGATGATGAGTCAAGAGAGAATGAAGGTGACTTTGTGTGTGCTTCATCCTGTGTTACCCCAGAGATTATAAATTTTATGGCAACCAATGGACGTGGATTAATTTGCACTCCTGTATCTCAGAAAATAGCTGATAATCTGCGACTCAATAAAATGGTTGAGGAGAATACAGATATGCATAAAACTGCATTTACGGTTTCTATAGATTACAAAAAAGAAGGATGTACGACGGGAATCTCCGCGTATGATAGATCGACAGGAATCCAAGCGATGCTCAAGCAAGAAACCAAACCAGAAGATTTTGCTAGACCTGGACATATATTTCCATTAGTGGCAAAAGATGGAGGTGTATTGAGAAGGAGTGGACATACTGAAGCTGCTGTAGATTTGGCTTATTTAGCTGGATTTGAAAAATCTGGTGTTCTAGTAGAAATTTTAAATGAGGATGGGACAATGGCTCGGCTCCCGCAACTCCTGGAAATAGCAAAAAAATTCGACCTTAAAATCATCTCAATAGAAGATTTGGTTAAATATAGAATGCAAAAACAAAGATTGATAGAAAGAGGTGATGCAATGACTATCAATACCAAGTATGGAGAATTTGAATTAATATCTTATTCAGAAACGAATAGAAACGTAACGCATTTGGTATTAAAGAAAGGAGACTGGAGCAAAGATGATGTAGTTACTACACGTGTACATTCTGGTAATAATGCTGCACAATTATTTAGTCTGTTTTTAGCCAATACCGCAGATCAATTTGATAAAACTTTGAAAGCAATTTCAGAACAAGGAAGCGGCGTTTTGGTATTATTGAGGTATGATGATAATGATGATTCGGTGATTGAGACTATGCAAATGCTAAAAGCTCAACAAGAAAATGGACAATCACTAAATCCATTTATCAATAGAAATTATGATTCTGCACAAAAAGATATAGGCATAGGTGCACAAATTTTAAATGATTTGGGAGTAAGTAAAATGCGTTTGCTTACCAACTCTCCTAAAAAACGTGTTGCGCTTACAGGTTACAATTTAGAAATTGTAGAGAATATTCCGATCACATAATATATAAGCAAATCTTAATATGGCAAAAATTCCAATCTCAATAAAAGATGGAACTATCCAAAAAACAGAATCTGATTTAATTATTGGAATTGATCTAGGTACAACTAACAGTCTTGTCGCCTACACCATCGATAATAAACCCAAAGTGGTGAAAGTCGATGGTCATTCTGCATTACTTCCGTCTATTATACATTTTTTAGAAAATGGAAATATTGCTGTAGGCGAAGAAGCTAGAAAGCAACTGATTAAAAACCCTGAGCGTACTATATATTCCGTTAAGCGATTGATGGGTAAATCTTATACTGATATAAAAAGCTTAGAAACTTTTATCGCTTACGAAATAGTAGCGTCTAGCGAAGAAGAATTAATCAAATTAAAAATTGATAATAAGTTTTATACCCCAATAGATTTATCTGCAAAAATATTGGCGGAGCTAAAAAGAAAAATAGAAAAAGAACTTAATCAAACTGTCTCCAAAGCGGTGATAACGGTACCTGCATACTTTAATGATGCTCAAAGACAAGCGACTAAGGATGCTGGAAAATTAGCTGGTCTCGATGTACTAAGAATCATCAATGAACCAACGGCAGCTAGTCTCGCATATGGATTAGGGTTAAATTCTGAAGAAGAAAAAACTATAGCAGTATATGATTTAGGTGGTGGTACTTTTGATATTTCCATTCTAAATTTAAATGATGGAGTATTTGAAGTTTTATCCACTAATGGAGATACATATTTAGGTGGCGATGATTTTGACTTAACAATTTTTAATCATTGGAAGAAAGCGTTGAACCTTTCTGATGAAACCTTACAGTCCAATGATAGCCTTACACAAGCCTTGAGGTTAAAGTCAGAAGAAGCAAAAAAGCATTTATCTACAAATGATTTTTTTGAAGGTGATGTAGAAGGAAAGAATGTATCCATCTCAAAAGATGAATTCAATACTTTGATTCAAGAATTGATTGCCAGAACTATTAATTCTTGTAAAGCAGCATTGCATGATGCAGAATTAGAAATTGAAGATATTGACGAAGTTTTAATGGTAGGTGGATCGACAAGAATCCCTGCTATTAAAAATGCGGTATCTACTTTTTTTGATAAACCGGTAAATGATAATATTAATCCTGATGAGGTTGTAGCCTTAGGTGCAGCAATCCAAGCAGATGTATTGGCAGGAAATCAGAAAGACATTTTACTTTTAGATATAACACCATTATCTTTAGGAATAGAAACAGTAGGTGGATTAATGGATGTAATTATCCCAAGGAACAACAAAATACCTACCAAGGCAACCAGACAATATACTACCTCCGTTGATGGACAAGCCAATATCAAGATTTCTGTATTCCAAGGAGAAAGAGACTTGGTCGAATTTAATAGAAAACTTGGCTCTTTTATCTTACAAAATATTCCACCAATGCCAGCTGGATTACCTAAGGTAGATGTGACTTTTATGTTGGACGCAGATGGTATATTGATAGTAAATGCAAAAGAATTAAGATCAGATACTCAAACTTCTCTTAAGATAGAATCTCAGTATGGAATCTCAGAAGAAGCTATGGCAGAGATGTTAATAGACTCCATTACCAATGCAAAAGATGATATGGCTGCAAGATCAATCTTGGAGGCGGTAAATGAGGGAACTTCCATGTTGGCAACCACTGATAAATTCCTAAGAGATAATGAGCAATATTTGACTAAGGATCAGATCGCTCATATCTCAGGATTACGACAAAAGTTATACTTAAGTATTCAAGAAAAGCAAAAAGATACAATCCTAGATACGATTAAACAGATCAATGAATACGCAGAGCCGTTAGCCAATGATGCACTAGGAAGAATAATAAAAAAAGAATTATCAAGTTAGAATTATTAATTTAGTTTCCTATACGAAACATCTAATTAGCAGAAATGAATTTTAAAGCTAAAGTTGGAGAATTTGTAGATTTATTTTTGGATACTTTATATCCAATTCGAATCGAAAATGTCCATGCAGAATTTGGAGATGTAAAGCTTTTGTCGAATCATTTGATGGCACTTTTAAGATCTCCAGTTATTGGTTTTAATGAAGCTGCATTAGAAATTGTAGAGGAGTTCGAAGAAAACATCCACTCCTTAAAAGTCAAGTTAAACAACGACATAAAAGCCATCTATAACGGTGATCCTGCTGCAAAAAATCCCGAAGAAATAATCATTTGCTATCCAGGCTTCTATGCTGTTGCAGCCTATAGGATTGCACATTTGTTATATAAGAATAAAGTGATCCTCTTGCCAAGGATTATTACAGAGCATGCGCATGCGTATACAGGAATAGATATACACCCAGGCGCAACTATAGGTTCTTATCTATGTATAGATCATGGCAGTGGAGTAGTAATAGGAGAGACAACAATCATAGGCGATCATGTTAAGATTTATCAAGGTGTTACCTTAGGAGCGTTGAGTATTGATAAGAAAAACATGGTAGGAAAACGACATCCCACGATTGAAGATAACGTAGTGATATATGCTCAAGCGACCATTCTTGGCGGAGATACTGTTATTGGTGCAGGAAGTATCATAGGTGGTAATGTATGGTTGACAAAAAGTGTTGATCCTGGGTCTAAGATTTATTAT